>NZ_LEKG01000359.1:0-1491 GCF_001029515.1 Micromonospora sp. RV43
GCCCGCGTCCTCGGCGGCCGGATCCGGGGGCTGGTCCACGCCCCAGTCGTAGGCGATAGTCACCCCCGCACTGTACGACCGCGCCCGCCAGGCGGCGCCGCTGTTGGACCAGCTCAGGCGACGTCAGTCAGCGGGTTCGGGCAGGCGCAGTAGGCCGGCCGCGTGATGGGGTCGGGACGTCCTCGGCGGTCAGCCGCCGCCGCTGATCTCGCATCCCACCTATCGGGATCGCAGGAAACGGCGAAAAGTCTTCCCTGCAACCCGCTCCCTTTGGCAGCGCACCCCAGGTACGCGCCTAGATCAACTGCTTACCGTTGTTTTTGGTCTGGAAACTACGGGCGGGCCGCCCCGGCGTCCCGGGCGGCGAGCGCCTTCGCCGCCGCCGTCAGCTCGTTGGCGAACAGGTCCAGCGTGGGCCCGGCGGCGCGGTGCACCACCCGGACCGGATTCAGCGGCAACAACAGCAGCGCCACCACCACCTGCGGGTTCTTGAGCAGCGTGCTGGCCACGTACCAGGCCAGACCGGCGGCCAGACCGGCCTGGAGGGCCACGATGAAGTACCGGCGCAGCCGCTCGTACGCCTCCCGGACCTCCCGGCGCGCCGCCGGAGCCACGGGGGTCACGGCACCGGCCGCCCGCCCGGGCATCGCGGGCACGACGGCTCGGGCTCGATCACGCCCTCCTCTACCCGCCGGGCCGCACGGTATTCCCGGCGCCGCCCGCGACGGCGCTCCTGTCGTACCCGTGGTCCATGATCCTTGTCGTCACAGCGGCACGGATCACGGCCGGCGACGGCGTCCCGGCGTGCCCGGCGGCGGCCGGCCGGCGGGGAGGTCGGGAAGATGACGGAGGCGAACGACGCCTCATGGCGACGGCGCAGCGTGCTGCGGGTGGCGCCGCCCGCGCGGGCCCGCAAGCTCGCCAAGGTGCCCTTCGTGGAGCTGGCCGACGGGCGGTTGCAGGGGGTGGTGTCCAGCGGCTCCGACGTGGAACGCGTCTACGTCTCCTCGGTGACCGCCGGCACGCACGCGGTCAACTGCAGCACCAACAACAACCGGCCCTGCGGCGGGCTGCGCGGCACCATGCTCTGCAAGCACCTGCACGCGCTGGCCGACGAGGCGGTGCTGCAGTACGGCGCCACACAGGTCGCCCGCTACCTGCGGGTGGATGTGGGCGACGGCGTCGACAACGGCACCGCCCTGCTGGCCCGCACCGACGCGCGGCACGAGCCGGGCCCGGCCGCCGTGGTGTTCAGCCGCTTCCTGCGCCACCTGGCCTACCTCGAGGTCCCGGCCGCCACCACGGCGGTGCCGGAGCTGCACTGGTTCCCGGCCACGGCGGGGGTGCGCTGATGCTCGCCGCGCACCTGACCCGGCTCCACGACGGGACGATCCCCGGGCTGGCCGAGACGCTCGCCGTCGTCGACCGCGCCGACGACACGCTCACCGCCGGGCTGGCCCGCGCCGACGAGCCCGGCGCCGCCGCCGTGGC
>NZ_LEKG01000049.1:0-41408 GCF_001029515.1 Micromonospora sp. RV43
TCCTCCAGCTGCGCGGCCAGCTCGTCGACGCGGCGCTGCGCCTCGGCGGCCTGCTGCTCCCGGTCGAGCGCGGTACGCAGCTCGTCGACGAGCGCGCGCAGCTTGTCGCCGAGGGCCTGCACGCGGCGGGACGGTGACGCGGCGGCGTCGTGCAGCAGCTGCGCGAGGGTGTCCGCCGGCGGCGCCGGCCGGGGCGCGTCGGCGGGCGGGCGGAGAGTCCCGGGCGGGGGCACGGTGGTGATCCGGGGCGTGCCGGGCACGCCGGGCTTGCCCTGGGCGGCGGCGACGGCCGAGGCGCGGTGCTCGAACGCGGCCACCGCGGTGGCGGCCAGCTCCCGATCCCCGGCGGCCAGTTCGTTGATCGTGCGGCGGACCGCGCTGATGTTCAGCGTGGTGTAGTCGGCGATCGCCAGCTCGGTCTTGCCCTGGGCGAACAGCCGCAGCACCTCGTACTGGGTGCGGCTGGTGATGGTCGGCGCGGTGGATGCCATCAGGCGCCGGCCTCGGCGCGGGCGGCGGCCTCCATGTCGCGGACCTGGGCCAGGACCTGCTCCCCGCGGGCGGTCAGCTTGTAGAGGCGCACGCCGAACTGGTCGGCCTCGCTCTCGTCGACCAGCTGCACCAGGTGCATGCGCTTGAGCGGCTGGAGGCGCTGGGTGGCCCGCTTGAGCACGACGGGCGGGCCGGGGTCGCGCTCGAAGTCCGGCGCGCGGTAGCGGGGGTCGGCGTGGACGCGGCGCTGCTCGACGGCGACCAGCAACTGCACCTGGTCGGTGTCCAGGGCGATCTCCATCAGGGTGTCTCCGTTCATGCGAGGTCAGTCAGGCGGCGTTCGTGGTGGTGCCGCCGTCGAGCACCACCAGGTGCCCGCGACGGCGCGGCGGCGGGGGAGCGGCCAGGTCGACGCCGGGCCGGACGAGCGGCTCCGGGATGACCGGCGGGAGCGGCCGCGGGCCGTACCGCTCCACCACCAGCTCGGCGAGCAGCTCGTCGCGGGTCACCGCTCGCCACCCGGGGCGCGCGGCGGGCAGGCCGGGCAGTCGCGCTTGGTGTAGCGGTACGGCTGGCCCGACCTGGTCTCCCACACCGTGGTCCCGCAGATGTGCGGGTTGTCGGCGGCGGTGACGGGCCGGCCGAGCGCGGCGCTGGCCACCAGCCACACACCGGGCCGGGCGAGCAGCGGCGCCGTCATCGCTGGTCGACCAGTTCGCCGTCGATCGCCGAGCCCCGGCGCAGTCCGTCTTGGACGCCGGCGACGTACTGGCGGGAGAACCGGGCCGGCACGATCCCGAGCGCGCAGAGCAGGTCGATCGACTGGTCGACGTCAACCGGCGGCAGGTCGGCGTTACTCAGGACGTACTTGTCCGACCGCCAGAACACCCAGAGCGCGCCGTCGTCCCACGACACCTGTACGTGCGCGAGGGGCTGTCCGTCGCGGCCGTCGAGCGGCAGCGGCGGGGTCGGCTCGCCGGGCGCGTACTCCATGCCGAGGGTGCAGGGCTTCCCTCGTCCCTGCTGGTCGCGTGGGTGGCTGGCCAGGCCGGCCCGGGCCCAGGCGAACACGGCGCGCAGCCGGCCGATCTGGGCCAGCGTCAGGTCGCCCGACGACGGTCGGCCGGTGACCGGCACGGACCGCCAGTCCGCGGCCATGCCACAGCGCGGGCACGTCGACGCACCAGGGCCGGTGGACGTGCGGCGCCAGTGGTTGCCGCAGCCGCGGCAGTGCCACACGTCGTCAAGCGTGGTCGACCCGCAGCACCAGCCGGGCCGCTCCGAGTCGGGGCTTACCCCCGCCCCACCGGCCAGGGAAGCGGCCGGTGGGGCGGGAGCTGGAGCGGACTCGGTGACGGCGACGCTCCTGGTATCGCCGTCGGTCTCGGCCGCTCCATCCGCCGACGGGAACTCGACGCCGGCGGCCGTCTGGGTTGGGGTGCCCGCCGGGGCGGAGTCGCGAATCTCCACCCCGGCTTCCCGCGAGGCCCGGGGGACATGGGTCTCGTCGGACGGCCCGGTCGGGGCCGTGTCACCCGCCGCGAAACGGGTGGTCTCCTGCGGCGGCCAGCAAACCTGGCACCAGGTGGCCTGCCAGCGGTCAGCCGCCTGCTCGGCGGTCAGAGTCAGCCCAGTGCGGGTCGCCCGGCTGCACCGAGTCAGCAGCGTCGACTTGAGCGCATGGGCCGCGATGGCCTTGCGGGCCGCCGCGATCCACACCCGCTCGGTCGGCGCCGGGCCGTGGCCGGCCAGGGCCGGCGGTACGGCGGCGGCCGGCGGCCGCGACGCCGGGCGCTCCCGGCCGTCGGTGCCACGGACCTTGTCCGGCAACTGAGTGGTTCCACTCAGTTGCCGGAGGTCGTCGCGGACCGTGCTCTGCCCGACGCCGAGCGCCGTGCCGATCGCCCGGGTGGACATGCCGGCCAGCCGCAGCTCCGCGACGGCCTTCTGCCGGTGCTCGGTGGGCAGCTTCAACCGGTCGGCGCCGAACTCGCCATCCACGTACGCCTGCCAGTCCGCGTACTCGAGTACCTGCCAGTCGCGGCGCTCCCAGGCGAGGGCGATCTCGGCGAGGGTCTCCAGGTAGTTGTGGATCCCGGCGCGAATCCGCTCCGCGCGCTCGCGGGCAGCCGGCTCGGTGGACCGCACGGTCAGCTCGTCGACGGTCACCGCGCTGCCCTCCGGGCCACCCGGGCCGTACGGCGGCGGGCACCGGCCTCGGTCCAGGCGTAGCCGTGGCGTACGCCGTTGTCTGCGGCGATGACGGCCCAGTGCCAGCGGGGCTGCCACCACCGGCGGTGGGCGAGCCGGTGCGGCTGGAAGTCGAACACCGGAGCGGGCGGCAGCGCGGCCAAGGTCGCTGGCGGCGGCTCGGTGTCCGTCGCAGGCGGACGGCCGTCGAGCACCGCGGCGACGCGCTCGACCGCGGGGAGCGCGGCTGGCGCGGGCTGCTCCGCGGCGGGCTCGGTGCTGGTGCTGGTGCTGCGCCAGGGCCTCGGGTTGTGGCACTGCA
This sequence comes from Micromonospora sp. RV43, assembly GCF_001029515.1. Classification (NCBI taxonomy): domain Bacteria; kingdom Bacillati; phylum Actinomycetota; class Actinomycetes; order Micromonosporales; family Micromonosporaceae; genus Micromonospora; species Micromonospora sp. RV43. Next base: position 3,005 of record NZ_LEKG01000049.1, read on the forward strand.
CGCCGTCCGGGTGCACGATCACTGCGTTGCGGTTAACCAGCGCCACGTAGCCGTGCTTGCACACCGGCAGGAGCCGCCGCAGCGGCGGCAGCTGGCCGAGGCGCTCCGGCTGGCACGGCCGGCCGACCGGGTACGTGGCGTAGCCGGGCCGGCTCGCGGCCACCGCGCGCCACTCGTCGTCGGTCAGGCGCTCGGTCACCGGTACTCCTCCGGGTCGTGCTCGCCGAGGATCGCGGCGTCGCGGGCCTGAGCGGCCGCGGCGAGCGCGGGCGAGATGCGGGTCTTCGGGACGGGCGGGGGCGACGGCGGGCGGTGCGCCGCGTCATCCGCCGTGCCCGGGCGGCGGCAGTTGCGGCAGATCTGCCGCTCGCCGCGCCAGTCGGTGCCCAGCTCGGTGTCCGGCTCGAACGTCGGGCAGGGCCGCGGCGCCGGGGTGCTCTTCGCGGCGCTCACTGCGGGCCGTCCTCGTCGTCGGTGTCGAGCAGGTCCGGGCCGTCCTGGCCGGCCGGGCCACGCTGCCCGGACAGGCCGGGCAGCGTGGCCGGCGCGGGCTGCGGCGGGCGGATCTTCGCCTCGCAGACCGGGCCGATGCCGCGGGCGCGGCTGGCCGCGGTGCGGAGACGGCGTCCGCACTCCGAGCAGTTCTTGGGCTCACCCATCGCTGGTCCTCGTCCGGGCCAGCCGGTCGTCGCCGGCCGGGCGGGGGATGCGGGCGGTGGTCTCGCTGGCGCCGGCGACGATCGCCCGGACGCGGCCCTGGATGTCCGGGGGCACCCAGCAGCCGGAGAAGTCGATCGGGTCGCCGGTGGCGTAGGCGTCGAGCAGCCGGTGCGCGTACGCCGGGGTGAGGGGCGGCGGGGCGGTGACCTCCAGGGCGATGCCGTCGGGGAGCAGGTTGTCCCAGATGTCGGCGGCGCCGCGCATCAGCCGGGCCCGGTGGACCGGGTCGACGGTCTCCCCGGCCAGGGCGAGCAGCGCCCGGAACGCGCGGGCGTGCCGGTCGCTGTCGTCGAGCTGGCGGCTACGGGCGGCCAGGCCGGCCAGGATCGCGCCGAGGGTCAGGCCGGCGGCCAGGACGGCGGCGATGGTCACGGCGGCGGTGGTCGGGTCGGTGGTCACGAGGTCTCCCGGATGCTGGGGGGCAGCAGCCGCGCGAGGGTGCGGCAGGCCCGGTACGTGATGGCCTTGACGGCGCCCTCGTTCTTGCCGACCGCGGCGGCGGTCTCGGCGACGGAGAGGCCGTGGAGGAACCGCAGGACGATCACGTCCTGCTGCTCGACGGTCAGGGTCTTGACGGCGGTGAGCAGCTCCACGTTGACGAGGTGCGCGACCGTGGCCCCGGCCGGATCCCCTTCGAGGCTGCGGTCGTAGCGGTCCATGCCGGAATCGGGGTCGTGCACGTCGGCGGTGATGTACTCCCGCCGGTAGCGGCCGGACTTGTAGTGGTCGGCCACGATGTTGCGGGCGATCGTGACGAACCACGCGCCGATGTCCCGGCCCTGCCACTGCACGGTCTCGATCCGGCGCAGCGCCCGGATGAACGTCTCGGACGTGAGGTCCTCGGCGAACAACCGGTTGCCGCTGCGGAAGTAGATGAAGCGGAAGACGACGTCGCGGTAGCGGGCGTAGAGCTGCCCGAACGCGTCCCGGTCACCGGCCTGCGCCGCGACGACCAGGTGCCACGTGGCCTCCGGATCCTGCTCGGCGCGCGGCGGGCCCGGCTGGGCCGGCACCCGCACCAGCGTCCGCGCGGTCACCACACACCCGCCGGCAGCAGCACGTCCCACCGGTTGAGCCGGAACATCTCGTGGTCGTCGTCGGCGTCCGGCCACGGGTCCACCGCGTCGGGCAGCTCGGCCGGGTCCAGCGCCGGCGGCCGACGCCGGGCCTCCGCCCGGGCCCGGCGCTCGGCCGCGCGCCGGACCTCCTGACGCCGGCCGTACCAGGCAAGCACGGCGACCACGGCGGTGATCAGCGCCAGGCCGGCGACCTCACCGGCGGCCTCGCGGATGCCCGTGGCGATGCCCGCCAGGATGTCGGCGGCCATCACTCGTCGCCGTCCGGGTCGGCGGGCTGCGGCTCGCGGTGCACCAGCTCCAGCGGGCCGTACTGGCTGAGCAGCTTGTCCGGGGCGATGCGCTGCTCGCGGTAGAGGTGCGGCGTCTCCCGCGCCGGTGCCATCACCAGCCGGGCGCTCTCGAAGACACGGCCGTCGTCACCGACACGGGCGGCCTTCAGCGTCGCGAACCACAGGTCGCCCGTGGAGTCGCGCCACAGGTCACCGAGGACCGGCGGCCACTCCGCCGGCGCCACCCGCTCGACGGTCACGTCCTGGTGGTGCAACGGGATCTCGTACTGGGCCCCGTCCTCGCCCGAGACGCGGATCCAGTTGCCGGACTGACCGACTTGCAGAACCGTTGCCTGGCGGATGGCGATCGCCACCAGGTCGCCCGGCACGTACGTCGGACGCTCCGCCGCCGTCATGCCGCCACCGCCGAGGTGCGCTCGGCGGCGCCCAGCGACACGTTGAAACCGCGCCACACGATCCGGGCCGCGGCGAAGTGCCACCGGCGGCCCTCCGGGTCGACCTGGTGCGTCTCCCGGACGTCGCCGGCGTTGCCGTGCCGCTCCGCCCAGGCGGTCACCTCGGCGGCCGTGTCGAACAGCAGCGACACCCGGTTGTCGCCGTGGACCGTCACCGTCTCCGGCGCGGGCAGCGCGTCCTGGTCCACGGCGTAGCACTCACGGCTGATCGCCCGGAGGATGCCGGCGCGGGCGATCCGGACCACGGCGTCCTGCCCGGCGGCGTCGGCCATAGCGCGCTCGACGTGCGGGAGCTGCGCCACCTCGGGGGTGGCAGGTACGTTGTTCATCTCGACCAGTTCCTTCCTGAGTGGGTTGGTGCGGGTACGGGATTCCGGGGTCACGGCCGTTCCAGCGGGCGTGACCCCTTCGTTGCGCTTGGGCTTGGCGGGCTTGGCGGGCTGAGCCGGTTTGGCCGGCGGCCGGGTGTCGGCCGGTCGGGCCGGGCCGGGCTTGGTGCCCGCAGCGAGCGAGACCCCGGTCATCCGGCGTCACCGCGGCTGCGGGACTCCAGCCAGGCGTCGACGTCGGCCAGGCGGTACTTGACCAGGCCGCCGACCTTGCGGCTCTTCGGGCCGATGCCCTTGTGCCGCCAGTTGTAGAGCGTCTGCGGGCTGACACCGAGGTACTCCGCGACCTCGGCCAGCGACGCCATCCGCTCCCGGCGTGGGGCAGCCGTCGTCGGCATCTCAGGCCGCCTGGTCGGCGCGCGCCGAGACGACCTCGAAGAGGTCGTTCAGCGTGGGGCGCAGGTTGTACTCGGCCAGCCGGTCGGCGTGCTGACCCAGCGCCGCCACGGTCTGGGCCATGAACCGCTCGCCGATGATGCCTTCGCGAGCACGGCGCACGGTCTTCGGCCAGACGCCGATCAGCTTGGCGCGCGTGGTGTCGTTGCCGTAACCGAGCAGGCTTGTCATGGCGTCGAACTGCTCTTCCCGCAGCCGGATCGCGGCTTGCGCGCCCTGCTCCGTGGCATCCATGTCCTGACTCATGAGGGCACTCTAAACAGGGCATGCATGCCCTGTCCAGTGCACCGGCAGAATTCGTTCGCGCCATTTACAGGGCATGCGTGCCCCGCTACAGTTCCCCGCATGTCCAGCCATCGACGCATGACGATCACCCGGCCGGTGAGTCCAGGGGTGAAAACGGGCGCGCACGCCCGGACACGTCCGCCCATTTCTAAGGGCATACGTGTCCGGTATCGTGCTTCTATGCGCCGAGGAGGAGTCGACCGTGCGGCATGGGCCGGCATCGTCAATGCCGCGCTCGACACCATCCCGCGCCGCAACAAGGCACAGTTCGCCCGCGACGTCGGCGTCGACATCAAGACCGTCCGTCGCTGGCTGGAGCAAGAGGTCGACGTCAGTGAGGAGAGCGTCCGCGAGGTGGCCAGGGTCTTCGACCTGAACACCACGCAGCTACTCATCGACGTCGGCTTCTACAGCCACGACGATCTGGGCGTCGCCGTCCCGAGCGATCTGCCCGCCGAGGACGAAGAGTCGATCCGCATGATCATGGCCTCGGATCTGCCCGAGGACGTCAAGTCAGACCTGGTCGGCGAGATCCGACGGCTCCAGCAGCAGCACGTCGACGAGCGGGCTTCGTTCGCCGAGCGCCTGCTCGCGATGGCCCGCCGGGTCGCCCGGCCCACCTGACCGATCGGGGGAGCGGCGTGCCCGTCGACGACCTCTGGTACCTCACCAAGCGCGGCCCGAACGACGAGCGACTGCGCTCGTCCCGGTACGGCCGCGGCAAGCGCTGGCGCGTCCGATACATCGACGACGAGGGCAAGCCGAAGGCGCTGCTGTTCGAGCGCAAGGCCGACGCAGAGGCACACGACGCCCGGATGCGCGCCGACGTCAGCCGCGGCGTCTACGTCGACCCGACCGCCGGCAAGGTCACCGTGGCGAACTACTTCGCCGAGTGGCGCAAGCTCCAGCTGCACGCCGACTCCACCGAGATCAAGACCGAGTGGGCGCACCGGCTGCACATCGCGCCCACCCCGCTGGGCCGGATGGCGATCGCGCAGGCCCGCCGCAGCCACGTCCAGGCGTGGGTGCTCGACCGTGCCAAGGTGCTGGAGCCGTCGTCACTGCACCCGGTCTACGCCTACCTGGCCGGCATGTTCCGCGCCGCCGTGCTCGACCGGGTCATCGGCCACTCGCCGTGCCAGGGCATCACCCTGCCCGAGCTGGTCGTCGCCAAGCGGTACATCGCCACCACCGACGAGGTCCACGCCCTGGCCGACGGGTTCGCCCCGGCCGGCCGGCCGTACGCCCAGGGCGGCCACTACCGGGCGCAGGTGTACGTCGCCGCCGGCGCAGGACTGCGGCAGGGCGAGATCTGGGGCCTGGAACTGGAGCACGTCGACTTCCTGCGCCGGCGGATCCACGTCGTGCAGCAGCTCAAGGTCATCAGCGGGCGCAAGCCGTTCCTGGCGCCGCCGAAGACGTCCACCAGCGTCCGGGACCTGGACCTGCCCGACGTCACCGCCGAGGCGCTCGCCGAGCACCTGAAGCGGCACCCGATCCGGGAGGTGGAGGTCGACGACCTCACCGACCCCCGCCGGCCACGCACCCGCAAAGCGAAGCTGATCTTCCTCAACGCGGCCGGCAAGCCGATCCACCGAGGCAGCTTCAGCAAGCCGTGGCGGCGGGCCTGCGCGGCGGCCGGCCTTCCCGAGGACTACACGATGCACGCCCTACGGCACTACTACGCCACCCTGCTCATCGCCGCCGGCGCGAGCGTCACCACCGTGCAGCTGGCCCTCGGACACGCCAACCCGACCATCACGCTCAACACCTACGCCGGGCTCTGGCCCGAGGCCACCGAGCAGGTCCGCACGCTCGTCGACGCCGCGCTCAAGCGGCCGGACGGCCGGCGTCCGGCGGCAGCCCGGTGACGCGAATGACTCGCCCGCTTTGCCTCTTTTACTTCTCAGGGCTTGCGCTTCTTTTCACAACCGCTACCCTGAAGCACCCGTAGGGAGGCACTATTGGGGTACTGGAAAAAGCACCCAAATAAGGATCTAGAAAAGGTACTGCGTGTATTCGACCGACACGGGTACACGATCAAGGATCCGCCTACCTACTACACGCTGCGCTGCCCCTGTGGCCAGCACCAACGACAACTCCACCTCACGCCGTCCAGCCCCTACCACGGCAACCACGCCCTCAAGTGGGCGATGCGTCTGTCGTGCTGGACGAGCCAGGAAGACGACGACCAGGACGGAGGGAAGCGTCAATGATCCAAGTCCAGATCGGCCGACACTTCGATGTCCGTACCACCGAAGGCCGCCGCCTCACCGCCGAGGACCTGCACGTCGAGGGTGAGCGGCTCATGCAAGCCCTGCTCGACCTGGAGGCGTGCAACGAAGACGTCAGTGATGCCGCCACCGCCACCGATGCCACCCAGGGCCGGGTGCTCGTCGAGCTGCTGATCACCGCCGACAGCGAAGCCGAAGCGGTGGAGAAGTCGCTGATGATCACGCGGACAGCCATCCATGCCATCGGCGGAGCAACGCCGTGGGAAGCCGCGGACGACCTCGGAGCCGACTACCGGCCCCGGGAGATGCTCCTCGAGTACGTCTGAGCCTCAGCCAACCTCGAAGCCCCGGCCAGCCTGGCCGGGGCTTCGTCGTTCGCCCGTAGTCAGCGGAACCGGGGACCGAGGGCAAGGATCGCCCGGGCCATGACCGGGCACGACATGACGTACCTCGGGTCGCACGCGCAGACGCTGTCGTGCGCTCGCCTGGCCGCGTCGAGAACCCTGGCCCGGGCGCTGCCGGGGGTGCTCGCCGTCGGCGGCGCCGGCTCGACGACAGGCGGGCGCGGGCCCTGCGAGCGGCGCCAGTCGAACCACGCCTCGCGCACTGCCTGGCCGGGGTTGCAGAAACCCCACCACATGCCCTCGGCGTACTCACGGACGAGCGACGGCGCCCGGTGCCGGCCGGCGGATCTGGTCCGAGTTGTACCCGCCGTGTTCCCAACGATCTTGGCGGCGTGTTGCCGCAGGTAGATGGTGCTGATGACCGGCTCCTCGCCGGCAGGTCCCGTGCCGGCGACCCGCCTCTTCATGGCCTCGACTCACCGCGTGATCTGCGGTCTGAGCTGGACTTTCACCTACCGGACTTTACTCGGTTCTACCCTTGTTTACCGGCCTCAGTTGTACCCGTGGTGTACCCGTCGATCTTGCTGCCGCTGCTGACGGTACTGACTCAGGTCAACGGTCGGAGAGTCCACGAGGCTACGACGAGACGCCTGCGCGCGGCGCCACCCGATCCACTCGCCCAGGCGCAGCACCTCCAGCAGCACCGCCGGCCGCTGGGCCACCTGAAGCGTGACCACCATTACGGCGCTGACGGCGAGCACAAAAGCGCGGTCGCTGAGGTATCGCGCTCCCACGGTCGCCACCAGCATCCACGCGACCAGAACGCCGGCGACTAATCCCTTGATCGGCATCCAGGATCCCCTCATTTCCCCCACGCAAAATTTTGCTTAATGAAGAGTTAAGGAGACTGATCAAACACCCGGCCTGCCGGAGCGCGGTACCCCCGATCAGATGAGCGGCGGCTGTCGGCCCTACGGGGGTCTGGACAGCGCCGGGTATCGATGCTACCGGGGACACGATCTGTAGCTGACAGCTTGTCAGCATCCCAGCACCATGCACCGAGCGTGAGCGATCACTAAGGTGCCCATCAATGCAGCTTGTCGCCTCATCAATTCTTTGTGGCGAGACTTGCAAAATCGCGTAAAGAGCCTATATCGGAAGCCGGGGGTGCTATGGCCACTGCACCTCGACCCGGACGCGGTCACCCGGATAAGCGTCCGCCAGCCCGTCAGGGCCGGTCACCACGAGCATCGGCACGCCGTCGGGCACCCGGAACGTCGCACGTTCCTGTGGCGTCGGCATCCGGGTCGTGATCACCGACCCCGGTCCCGCCTGAACGCTCTCGGGCTCCCGCCGCTCCGGCACGCGAGTGCCCCAGCCGTGCAGCACCTCCACCACGCCCTCGGCGCGGAGCGCGGCGATCGCCCGGCGGACGGTGGTCCGGCCGGCGCCGGTCTCCTGCATGAGTCGGGTCTCCGACGGCAGGCGCGTGCCCGGCCGCCACTCGCCGGTGACGACCCGCCGCCGCAGATCGTCGGCGAGCTGGCGCCACGCGGGCACACCCGACGCAGGGTCGATCATGGACGGTCACGCTATGGCGCGTCATCCTCACGTCCACACGTGGGCACGTGAGCATGAGTAAGCCGGCCACACGGGGCCGGCAGAGGGGGGGGGTGGGATCAGCGCGCGGATCAGCCGATGGGCAGCGCTCCGTACACGCGCGCCACCCGGCGCGCGTCCGAGACGCTGTGCAGTACCTCGACCACACGGCCGTCCCGGTCCCGGGTCGCCCGCCAGGTCTCCAGCACCCACGCCGCGTCCGGCAGCCCGAGCGCGTCCTGCTCGGCCGCGGTCGGCAGCCGCGCCGCGACCTCCTCGGTGGCGTCGGCCAGGTCGACGCCGACGGCCCGGGCTGCCGCGTACAGACCGCCGACCAGCTTGCCCTCGCCCGCCAGCGGTGTACCGGCCGCGATTTCCTCGAGTACGTACGACTCCTGGAGCTGGGCCAGGTCGTCTCCGGCGTACATCCGCCGGGTCCGCCGGACCAGCGGCGTCCCGGCCGCGGCCCCGAACCGAGCGGCTACCGCCGGCGACGCCGGCACCACCGCGACGTCGACCACCTCCGCGCGGCCGGCCACGCCCTGCTCGGCGCACGCGGTCTCCCACGGGCCCAGCTCCCGGCCCGGCCGCGCCGGGTCGGCGGACCCGGCGTAGTGCGCCAGCTCCAGCCGCACCGGTGGCCGCGCCACCGTCGTGCCCTGCTTGGTGGCCGACGTCAGCAAGCCGGCCGCCTTCAGCGTGGCCAGGGCGCGGCGCACCGTCTCCCGGGACACTCCGTGCTGCGCGGCCAGGTCGTGCTCGGTCGGCAGCTGGCTGCCCGGCGGGTACTGCCCGGACTCGATCGCCGCGCGCAGCTGCGCGGCGATCTCCCGATACCCGGTCATGGATCCTCCCTTCGTCCGATCACGCCACCAGTATGCGTACGCAAATCCTTGACGGGCCAGCAGATCCTCCTCACACTCGGTAGCACAGCGTTTTGCGTACGCAAATCATGACCGAGGGGAGGCGCACGATGACGGAATGGCTCGCCCGCCGCCACCGCGCCCAGGCGGACCGCGACCTGATGAGTCCGCGCACCATCGCCCGCAGCCTCGAAGCCCTGCCCCAGCTGCTCGGCGGCGCCCACGTACCCGAGCAGCCCGCCTGGACCTGCCCGGCCTGCGGCGGCGCCGCCTGGCCATGCTCGCCGGCGCGCACCATCCTGGCCGAGGCGTACGGCCCGGGCCGCGCCGATCTCGCCATCTACATCGGGCAGCTGCTCTTCGCTGCCGCGGCCGAACTGACCGCCACCCCGGCGCACGAGCTGAACGAGCGGTTCATCTCGTGGACCCAGTAGCCAAGACCTGGACCGCGGGCACCGTGCTGCGCATCGGCCGCGCCGCCGGCGTCCAGTACGGCGGCGACCGCGCGCTCACCATCCGGGTCGTCTCCGTCGACCCCCGCCCCACCTACCAGGGCAGCGCCTGGGTGACCGGCTACGTCCTCAACGCCGCGGGTGACGCCACCGCCAAGCGCGAGCTCTACATCGACGTCACCGCCGGCGTGGAGGTCCTGTCCAGCCCGGCCACCCGGCGCGCCGCCCGGCCCGCCAGCGGACAGCCGCGGCCGCCAGCCACCCGCGTACCGCCCCGGCGGACGCCCACCAGCCCGCCCCAACACAGGGGCGGCCCCGGACGCGGCGATCGCAGCGCCGGCCGGGGCCTCGACCAGACCACCAAGGAGGCCTGATCATCATGCTCGATTCTCGTCACCCCCGCCGCGCCGTCAAGGTCGCGGCCGCCGTCGCCCTGCTCGCCGTCGGACTCGCCTGCGACGGCGAGGGCACCCGCAGCGACCGCGACCCCGCCGACCGGCAGGTCGACCCGAAGCGGAAGATGACCGCCGTCATCAACGCCAGCGGCGACGGCCCATACTCCGTCGTGGTCCGCGCGGCGAAAGCCGGCGACGACCGGGGCGACTACACCCGCAAGTCGGTCGCCGGCGGCGCGTACCGGCAGACCCTCGACTACACCTCCGGGCTGCGGATCACCATCACGATCACGGCCACCGGGCACCGCACGGACCCGCTGTCCTGCGAGATCACCGACGGCACCACCCGGGTCCGGGACCGGGCGGCCGGCACGGTGCAGTGCAAGCTCACGACCTCGCGGTAATGGCGCGAGCGAGCCGGGCCAGGGCGAGCCGGACCCGCTCCCGCACCGAGGCGCGGCGGTAAGGCTCGGGCGGGTTCAGGCGCCAACCAGCAGCAGTCACGCCCCACAGTATGCGCCACCCAACGCACGGTGACGAGACCCGACAGCAGCAGAGCGCCCCGCCCGGCCGCAGCCAGGCGGGGCGCTTTGCGTACGCGCGCTACTCGGCCGCCCGCCCCGGGCGCCCAGGCCCGCGCGGCGGCCCCGTGCGCTTGCGGTGCGCGGTGACCCGGCGACGCACCTCGTGGACCGTCACGCCGGCGCGCTCGGCGACCTGGTCCTCGGGCTGGATGTCGCGGGCCTCGGCGATGGCCGCGTCCATCTCAGCGGCGATCGCGCCCTTCAGTGCCGGGGCGAGGTCGCGTAGAGCCTGGTAGCGGTGCAGCGGGTCGGCGGCGGCCGCAGCGGCGGCGAGCTGGTCGGCGAGGGCGCGGAGCGTGTCCATGCCAAAATTCTACACCACCCTATTGCGGATAATGCTAGGGCGCTATAGAATTTAGGCACAGGCAGCGAGAGGGGCACCGAGATGGCGAGCTTCACCTGGCACAGCAGCAAGAAGTTCTGCGACGCCGAGGCGCACAAGGCCAGCCACGCCTGCCCCGACTGCGAGACCGCCAGCCAGTGCACGGGCTGCCTGGGCCAGATCGCCCCCGGCGAGGCCCACGCGATCTGCGCCGAGACCGGCGAGGTCGCCCACCCGGCCTGCAAGGCGGCAGCGGAGCGCGCCTGGGGCCACCTCTACTGAGCAGCCGGCGGGCCGGCGGCGGGCGAGGGCGCGGGTCGCCCTCCGCCGGGAAATTCTAGGCCACCCTATTGCGCGGAATGCTAGGGCACTGTAGAATTTAGGTACAGAGAGCGAGAGGGAGACCGAGATGCAGACCACGATCCAGGCCACCGCCACCGCCACCGACGCCGACGCCCGCGACCTCGCCGAGGCCCGCCGCCTGGCAGACCAGCTCAAGGCGATGAACCCGGACGGGATGGGCTACCGGTTCACGGTCCGCCAGTACGAGCAGGTGGTGGCCCGCCTCGGCTACGACCCGATCAGCTGACGCCCCGGGGGCCGGGCAACCGGCCCCAAGGTCAACTTTCCCGACTCGAACATGCAGAGAGCGCCCCTCCCGGCCGAAGCCAGGAGGGGCGCTCTCTCGTGCAGCTGGGGGTGTGGGTCAGCTCCGGCGCAGCTGCGCGGCCGGCGTCGTCTTCGGCGTCACCTGGTTGCGGGTCAGCAACGCCAGCACACCGACCACGGCGACCTGGACGGCGCCGACGGTCTCCTGCGACACGTCGAGGCCGTACGCGGCGACGAGCACGGCGACGGCGGTGACGAGGCCGGTGAACGCAGCCGGCGCGACGGGCCGGACCAGCGTCGCGTTGACGGCGGCGAGGACGGCGGACAGCACGGCGATGATCGCGGCGGACTGCTCGGCGGACAGGCCGTCGATGCCGAAGGTCACGAGCACGCCGAGGAGGGCGCTCAGCGCCTGGATGTAGAGCGTGGGCTCACGGCCAAAGGTCGTCACGTTGGGTCTCCTAGAGTGGATGGGTGCAGCGGTACGTACGGACGCCAGACGGGCTGGCAGAGGTCCCGCAGCCCTGCCCGGACGGGCACACCGACACCACCCCGGCCTGGGGTGCGTGCCCGGTGGTGGGCTGCTGGGAGATGGGCCGGCAATGGCGCTGCCGACAGCCGGGCTGCGACGGAGAGACGCAGCACCGGCACGAACACCGAGGCCGCTAGCAGCCGAAATCGATGCGCAGTTGCGCGATGTCCTTGGCGATCTTCCGGCCGGCAGGCGTCTGCGGCGGAGTCTGCCGGTACGCGTCGTCCATCGTCGTGACCACTCCGCACCACTGCCGCTCGGACTGGTGCGCTGACGCATTGGTGTAGAGGATCGACACCGCAGACGATCCGAGAGCGGCCAATAGGCAGGCCACCATGACCCGCCATCCCTGGAACGTCATGCCTCACCCGCCCCGGATGACGCTGGAGACGATGAGGATGGCGATGGCGACGGCGAGGGCTGCGGCGGAGAGCCAGATCCGCCCGCGTTGGCCTCCCGGCGCAGCCCCAGTGCCCCGCCCAGCGCCGGGCCGGTCAGCAGCGTGATGCCGGCCAGGACGAGCATCTCCGACGCTTTGCCCGGCGGCACGATGAACGCCTGGTGGCTGATGATGCCCAGGCCAAGCAGGACGGAGCACCAGTCCCGGACCGCCTGGCGGACGCGCTCGCTGCTCACTCACGTGCCTGCCCCAGGCGGGCGACCAGCTCGTCGACGACCTGGACGGCGACCGTGGGCGGGATCGCCGCGGCGATCCGCTCCGGCGGCAGCCCTGCCAGGACCCCGGCCACGATCGCCTGCTCGTCGACGTCGTCCGACCGGATCAGCGCGGCGAGCGCCTCGGCCAGTTCGGCCGGGTTGGTGCCCTCCGCGCTGATCATCGCGGGCAGCTTCGCGAGGTTCGCCTTGATCGTCTCGGTGTCCTTGGTGGCCTGCCAGTCAGGGAACGACGGGCCGTGCTGCTGCTGGTGCAGGTTCCGCAGGAGCGTCCGCAGCGGCAGCGACTTGGATCCGCTGCCGGTGTAGTTCAGGTCGGTGGCGAGCAACGCCGCCACGATCTCCTCAGCGCTCGGCATATCGTCGTCGTCCTTTCCTGCCAGGATCGCGGTCACCCGCGCCCGGAACTGGTCCATGTCGATGCCGGACGGGTCGCTCTTCGCGCCCGGCTGGTGCTCGCGGTGCGCAGCCACCCGCCCGGCCTTCCAGCCCATGTGCTTGCAGATCGCCGCGACGCCGCGCTGGTAGGCGTCGAGCTGCACGGCCGGCCAGTCCTGGCCGCGGTTGTCGTTCTGCGCCTCGATGCCGATCAGGTTGGTGTTCCCGTAGCCCTTCAGGTTGCCGCCCCAGCCCTGCAGGGCGTGGTTGCAGCGGCCCGACGCCACGACGTGGAACGCGCCGGACCGGGACAGGTACAGCTGGGCGATCGGCGGCGGCGCCGACGTCGAACCCTCCAGCAACACCCGGATCTCCCCGGCGTCCGTCGACGTCGAGCTGCCGGCGGTCGCGTGGCAGATCACACCGCGCGGGTCGTACGTCGACGAGCCGCGGGTGCGCCACCCGTCGACCTCGTGGGCGGTGAGGCCGGCGGCGCGCAGCACCTGCGGAAGCCACAGCAGTCGGGACACGGTGTCCTCCTGGATGATCAGGTCACGTAGCGCCCGCTGCTCGGGCAGCCGCTCGGTCAGGTCGCCGTGCTCGTTGTGGTAGTGGCACCACAGCTGGCAGCCGGCCGCCCGGGCCGCGGCGTACATCCGCCGGTACCAGTCGGCGCACAGCTCACCGGTCGGGTCCAGGTCGGCGGAGAACCCGTTCGCTTTCGTGATCCGCAGATGGTCGATCTCCGCGATGCCCCACGCCTTGCCGGTCGCTTTGGCGATCTCCAGCATGGTTGCCAGCGCGGACGCCGGATCTTCGTACGAGCGGGGCCGGTACGGGTTCGGTGCGCCCGGCTCGAACTGGTAGGAGTCGAAGAGCACCCGGTCGACGGCGTCTGCTTCGTGCTCCGGGTACCAGAGTCTCCAGTCGCCGCCGGCGCGGATCCACTGGAGCGTGTAGCAGACCGACAGGCGCAGGCGGCCCTCGACTCGGGCCGGGTGGTCGCCGACCTGCTCCCGCTGCCGGGTCCAGCTGGCCCGGAACTGCGCCCGGGTCGGGTCGCCGCCCTTGCCCTGTTCCGGCTCGTGGTGGGCGATCAGCTCCAGGTCGACGTCGGGCCGATGCGTCAGCCACGCCGCGACGAACGCGGCCGAGTCCACGCCGGTGTCCTTGTGGCTCACCACCACGGTGGCGCCCGGCGGCAGCTGCGCCAGCGGCTTGCGCGGATCCGACCAGTCGCCGGCGGGCAGGCCCTGGCCAGGCCGGTAGAACACCCGCCCGGCGGACGACTGCGGGTAGAAGCCGAGCATCTCGGCGACGGTCCGGCCGCCGAGGCTCCAGCCGATCGGCATCATCAGACATCCACTCCCAGCCCGAGGTACTCCGACGCCGGGCCGATCGGCTCGATGGACAGGTAACGGGGCGACGCCGCCGACGCGTGCACGTTGACCGTTCCGGTGGACGCCGCCACCGTCAGCGCCACATCGGTCGTCAGGTCGGAGGCCGCGGAGCGGGTCAACACGACCGTGCCGGACACCATCACCGAGGTACCGACCGTTGACCCCTTCGCCTCGACGCGGCCGTATTCGCCGTAATCGGTGCCACCCAGCCCGGTCTGCCGCAACCGGAAGTGGGCCAGCACGCCGGCGGCGGACGCGTAGAGCAGGCCCCGCAGGTACGCCCGGTACGCCCACCCGGCCTTGAAGACCATGTTCGTGACGGTCAGCGACACCGCCTCCGCTGAGACACCCGTCTGCGCCGCCGGCGAGAACGCTTGACCCCGGGCAGGGTCGTTGAGCCGGGCCGGGGTCAACCGCATGCCCGACCGCACGGTGATAGGCACGTCAGGCCACCTCTCTCACAGCGACAGCACCGCGGGCTGCCACACGTCGACCTCCGTGCCAGCCGGCCAGGTCCGGGTCACACCGTTCAGCCCGCGGGCGGACAGGGTCACCAGTTGCGGGCTGATCAGCCGGACGTTGTCCACCGACACCACGACCGGCAGCGTGTTGGTGTTGCCGGACTCCAGCCGGGTGACGGCGCCGCAGAGGGTGCCGGCCGTCAGGTCACCGTCGGTGGCCTCGACCTGCCAGCCCGGTTCCGCGACGGTCGTTCGCCACGCCTTCGCGCGCAGCAGCGAGCCCCGGGCGAACACGGCCACCCGCCAGGTCGCGCCGGCCGCGTGGGTGCCGATGCCGGCCGCCGACGCGAGGCTGCCGGACAAGGCGCCGCCCACCCGCTTCAGCAGGACCAGGTCGACGCCGCCGCCGACCTTGATGTCCAGCCGCGCGCAGTAGTAGTTGTTGGTGTCTGCCGCCCGGAACAGCACCCAGTGCGTCACCGGCGCGCCGGTCGGCGCGGCGAGCGGGTTCGTGATCTCCACCAGCAGCGTCGGGTCGGTGGTGGCGACGTCGACCAGGGCGTGCCGCAGCACGTTCACCGTGCCATTGGAGATCCGCCCGGCGGTTCCGCTGGTGCTGTAGTCCGACGTCGCGCCACCGAGCACGGTCCATGGTTGCCCGGTGTCGGCCGTCCCCCACCCGTTCGACACGGTGCGGGTGAACGTGTCCGCCACGGCCGGGCCGATCGCCGAGGCGGACACCTGTTCGGCGCCGACCCGCAGGCTCAGCGGGAAGTCGGCGGCGTCCTCGGTCCACGGCCCGTTCTCGTCGGTGGACGCGAGCAGCATCGACAGGTTCCCGGCCGGGAGGCCGAGGGTGGTGCTGCCGTCGGCGGGGACGCGGGCCGCGCCGTCGACCACCGCCACGTCCCACGGCGAGCCGGGAGACGCGTTGTAGGTGATCGACCAGCCGTAGACGTCGAGGTGCTCGGCGTACCCCTGCGCTATCACCTTGACCGGACCGGGCGGCAGCCACGGCGGGAGGTTCGTCAGGGACAGGGCGTCCCCGGCGTCGGCCCGCGCCACCGCCTGCGTCAGCGCCGGATCGGACGCCAGCGCCTGCGCGGCGAGGTCGACCCGGATGCGCGGGTAGCGTGCCTCGTCCACGGTGCCGAGCCACAGCCGCCAGCCCGCCTGGTCGGGGAGCTGGTCGTCGGTGGCGACGTTGACGGTGTCCGACGTGTCGTAGGTGCCGACCCCGACGGGCGGGTTGGCGGTGGAAAGCGGCCCGGTGGTCTGCACGGCCCGCGCGGACCCGCCGTCCGGCCGGCTGACCGTGATGTCGTTGCGGGTCGCGTCGTCGTCGTCAACCGGATCGAACGGCGGGCTGATGTGCCCGGCAGAGTAGTCGAGCGGCACTGCCGGCCGGTTGTAGAGGCTCGCCCGGGTCCGGTACGTGAGGCCCAGGTGACTGCGGGCGTCGGTGAGGATGCCGCCGTCGGCCTTGGCCGCATCCCTCAGCACGTCGAGCAGCGGCGCGATGGGCTGAGGCCCCATGACTTCCGTGTCGTGCGGGTAGCCCCACACGGTCACGGGGACGCCTTCCTCCGTGGCGAGGCGGATGATCCGGTTACCGGCGGTCTCGCCCGCGTAGCCGGTGGACACCTGGGCGAGGTTGTCGGCGAGGAACAGCCGCTGGTCGGCGACGGCCAGGTGGGAGACGAGGCCGTCCTGTAGGTAGGCCGAGCCGACGACCTCGACCTTGGTCGGGTACCCGAAGGTGCCCGCGTAGGTGAACGGGGAGACGGGCGACGCGTAGAAGCTGTTGCCGGCGTTCGTCCAGTACGGCCGCCAGGAGACGTTGCCGCCGACCTGGGAAAACTCGACGTACATCAGCATCCAGCTCGTCAGCAGCACCCCGCCGTTGAGGATGCCCTCGTCGTCGACGACCGCGCCGGTGCGGCTGTAACCGACGAACCGGAAGCCGCCCGAGGACGCCTGCAGCTCCCACCGGGCGACGGTGCCGCCGCTTGTGTGCAGCCGCAGGTAGGTGACGTCGCCGCCGCTGGGCTGCGCCGGCAGCTTCAGGAACAGCATCAACGACCAGGTCGACGACCCGGGCCGGGCGACGACGGGCGAGCTGATGAACGACGTGAAGTCGGTCATCTGGGCCGCAGCGACGGTGCCGCCGAGCCGACCGCTCGTGACTCCGAAGGTGACCTTGTTGGAGCTGCCCGCGCCGATGCCGGCGGCGGCGCTGGTCGGCCGGGTCGCGTTTTCGCCGTCCTCCAGCGGCAGGTACGCGGCCGGATTGGCTGCTGTCAGCGTCCGCCGTAGCGGCGAGATGACCGGGGAGTTGCCCTGCGACATGCGGCGGGTCACGCCGGCCGCCTCGACGGGCACCCAGCGGTCTTTGCCGGACACGTCCCAGCGGGGCGGCCACGCGCTCACCTCGCCGTGGAAGCGGGCGCCGCGGTCGATGGGGATGGCCCCACCGGACCAGGTCCACGTGCGGCCCTGAGAGTCAACGAGCTGGGTGTCCCCGGCTCGCAGGGTGGTGAAGTCCGGGGAGGCGACCAGGACGCCGCTGTGGCGCAGCTCGAAGCCGTACAGCTCGCCGTTCATGCCCCACGCGCCGAACGACGACACCCGGCCGACCTCAACGCCGTACGGCCCGGCCTTGACGCTGGTGGCGCCGAACGTGCCCTGGCTCAGCTGCGTCCAAGGCCCGGCGAGCGTGGGCGCGGTGTAGAACGTCCGCACGCCGGTCGCCACGGTCAGGGTCACCCGCAGCGCCAGCGACCCGTCCGGCAGCGGCGCCGGCCGGAACTGCCCGGAGTTGCTGCCGGTCAGCACGCTGGACCCGTTGACCCAGTAGAACTCAAGGTTCCCGGTGTCGCCGATCGCGAATGCCCAGGCGTCGTCCTTCCCGGCGATGAACGCGCGGGTGTGGTCGGTCCACTGCGGCAGCCGCAGCCACACCCGCACGTCGAGGTCACCGGTGCCGTTGAGCGAGGTGTGCGGGCCGGTGACGGCGGCGCCCTGGGCGGCAGCGCCGGCGCCGCGCCGCCCGTCGACAGCCAGCGCCCCGCCCGGGCCGGCTTCGGCGACCCGGACCCGGATCGGGGTGTTGCGGCCCAGCAGCCCGTAGTACGGGCTGGCCGGGTTCCGGCCCGAATACTTGCCGTCGCGGTGGTTCAGGACCAGGTCGCAGCGGGCCACCTCGACCTCGCTGCCCTCGTTCGGGCGGCCCCGGCTGATCGACACCCCGCCGCCGGAGCTCGCGGAGCCGACACGCACGTCGGGAGTGACGTCGACCCAGCCGAGAGACGGGCCAAGGTGCAGCTCGGTGGTGAGACCGAGAGGGCTCGCCGGGAACGCCATCAGCCGCTCCTTCCGAGCACGACCTGCACGTTGCCGCCGCGCACCTTCACCGCGGCGCGCAGCATCTCCACGAGGAAGTCGGCCATCGGGGTGCCGTCGGACTCCAGCCGCAGCGTGGTCACACCCCCGCCGCCAGCCTGCGACAGCGGGGTGACGCGGGCGCCGGTGGGCAGATCCACGATCTCCGGCTCGCCGCCGTCACCGACGATCGCGGCGCCGCCGCGGGTGATGTTGCCGCCGCGGGCCAGCAGCGGCAGGTTCGGCATGCTCCAGCCCATCCCGCCGATCCCGGGGATCCACGACGGGGCACGGAACGACAGCCGGCCGACGGTGCGGTTCCAGAAGCTGGCGATCTGGTTGAAGCCCCACTTGAACGGCGACAGGATGATGCGGCCGACGTTGGCCAGGCCGCGCAGCAGCCGCCCCGGCAGGGACAGGTACCAGTTCAGGAACCGGGCACCGCCGGAGACGATCCCGTTGTACGCGCCCAGGATCCACTTCCTCCACAGGGTGTTGACGAACCAGTCGCCGACCGCGGCGGCCGCTGCCTTGACCGCGCCCCAGGAGACCCGCCACGCGGTCTGGAACCACGTCGTCTTGGTGGCGATCAGCACGATGATCCCGATCAGCGCGATGACGGCGAGCACGATCAGACCGATCGGGTTGGCGGTCATCGCCGCGTTGAGCACCCACTGCGCGGCCGCCCACGTCAGCGTCGCCGCCCGGGTGGCCACCATCGCGACGCGCTGCGCGGCCATGCCCACCACGGCGCGGGCCCGGGCGAGGATCCCGCCGTTGGTCGCCGCCGTCTCCGCGGCCGCAGCCGCCGTGGCGCCGCGGTGCACCGCGGTGTTCGCGATCAGCGCCTGCGTCTGCGCCTGGAGGGCAGCGCGCATGCCCCAGTTCGCGGCCACCTCGGCCACCCGGATGGGCAGGGCCACCACCGTGGCGATGTTCGCCGCGGTCTGCGCCGTCTTCGAGATGACGTAGCCGGCGGCGATGACCGGCAGCAGCTTGGCCAGGGTGTCCAGGTGCCCGGCAGCGAAGGACACGACCTGGCCGGTGAGGTTCAGGCCGTCGTTGAACTCGTCGCCGTGCGCGGCGACCACCGGGATGACCTGCCCGAGGCCGGTCAGGATCGACCGCAGCGTGGACAGGACCTGCCCGACGCGTTCCTGACCCTCGGCGGACTCCAGCCACTGCCGCATCGCCGCCGACCCGGCCACCAGCGCGTCCAGGGTGCCGCCGCCGTTGTCGCCGGCGCCGAGTACCGCCTTGACCGACATCACCACGTTCCACGCCAGCGCACCGAACTGCCGCAGCGCCGTCAGCCCGGTGGAGATCCACCGCTGGGCATCGCCGGAGCGGCGCGCGTTGATCGACCACTGCTCGAAGCGAGTCGCGATCGTGCCGACGTTCCCGGCGAGCCCGGGCAGGAAGTTGGAGCCGACTGCCACCCACTGGAGAAGCCCGTTGACCACCGGCCGCACCGCCCGGGCCAGCCGGTCGGTGGTCTTCGCGGTGTTGTCGAGCAGCCGGTCGACGTCGCGCACGCCGGCGCTGGTGCGCAGCAGCCCCGCCGACTGGCGGATGGCCAGGTTGAAGCTGCCGCCCATCCGCCCCAGCCAGCCGGTCACCCGGGGCAGGTAGATGCCGGAGAGGTCCCGCAGGTCACCGGCCACGTTGCGGAAGGTCGCTTGCTGGCCGGCCCGCGCCGCGCCAGCCCACGCCGGCGCGAGCGCCCGCAGCGTCAGGATCACGGCGCGGCCCGCCGGCGACAGCCTCGCGAGCGCCTCGGCGGCCGGGTCGATGCCGCCCGACGCGGCGCCGGCGCTGGACTCCCGCACCGCCTCCTGCGCGTCAGCGAGGCGCTGCGCGGCCTGCTCCACCTGCCGCTGTGCGTCACGCTGGCGCTCCAGCGCAGCCTGCACCGCGTCGCTGCCCTCGACGCCCTTGCGGGCGCCGTCCTCCTGTTCAGCGGCCAGGTCCTCGACCCGGTCCTTGACCTGCTCCACGGCCAACTTCGCCCGCTCGTAGGCGCGTTCGGCCTTCGCGATCTCCTCCGGCACCCCGCCCTGCCGGGCCCGGATCAGATCCCGCTCCGCTTCGGCGACCGCATCGATCGCGTCGCCCTCGTCCAGGCGGGCCTCCCGGACGCTGCGCGACAGGTCGTCCAGGCGTTCGGCTTCCTCCTGCCGGGCCCGAGTCACGGCTGCCTGCGCGGCCAGCGCAGCCCGCTGGGCGTCGGCCAGGGCGTCGGTGGCGGTCTTCACCTCCCGCTGGGCCTGAGCGACGCGACGTCCCGCGCCCGCGGCCGACCCGCCGCCGCCCGTCGCGGCCTGGCCGGTCGCCTTCCACGCGTCGGCCAGCCCGAACGTGACGGCGCGGGCCGCGCCGACAGCGGCGATGGTGCCGGCGATCGCCGCCGGCATCAGCCAGATCGCCCCGGCCGCGCCGGCCGCCGACGAGGCAAGCGCGATCGCGTGCGCGCCGGCTGACGCCATCGCCCCGCCGAGCACGACCGTGGACGCCGCCGAGGCGAGGTTCGCCGCACGCACCTGCCCCGCCGTGCGGGTCAGCAGCTGGCTGACGCCGCGGTCGCGGCCGACGGTGTTGAACACCAGGCTGGTATCCGACACGGCGAGGTCACCTCCCTACTTCTGCTTGGCCAGCTCGGCTTGCGCCTGGTCGACCTGCTCGCACGCGGCGAGGAACTGGTCGACGGTCAGCCGGTCCTGCTCGGACGGGGGGATGTACAGCAACGACGCGATGCTCAGGGCGTAGGCGTGGCGTCGCTCGGCGAGGGTGCTTTTCCCGGGTCGTCCGGGGCGTCGACCAGCTGCTGGCGCAGCACCGCCAGGGTCAGTAGGCGGTCCTCGGGCGACAGGTCACCGTCGGGCAGCTTCTCCACCTCGGCGATCTCGGCCTCGATCTCGCTCTTGGTGCGCTCCAGCAGCAGCTCGTCGTCGAAGAAGTCGACGTCGGTGTACTTCAGCGTCGGATGCTGGCGGCGCAGCATCGTCCACAGCAGCGCCCGCCTGGCGCTGGTCTGGCCCTTGAGCAGCTGCGCCTTGAAGTCCGTGGCGTACGCCAAGCCGGTGTGCTTCTCGATGGCCTCCATCTCCATCACGCGCAGCCGGCCGGGCCGGTACTCCCACCGCTGCTCCTCGCCGTCCTCCGGCCGGTACACCAGGAACATTCAGCCTCTCCTCGCGATTCGTCGTGCACGGTTGTCCAGGGCCCGGGCGGCCGCCGCGTGCAGCCGGGCGTGCAGGCGCCGCAGGGGGTCGTCGAACCAGCCCGGCTGCCCGATCTGTGTCACCCACGTCTCGGTGTCGCCGAACACCGGGTGCCGCCAGCCCCGGCGGCTGTTCAGCCGCTTCGGCGCGTTCGCGAAGTTGCGCAGCATGATCTTCCGGGCGCGGATCCGGACACCGGCGCGGCGGCCGTCCACGCGTACCTGCGACTCGACGCCGGCGGCGACCGCGGCGCGTAGCGGCTCGTGGCCGTCGTCCAGACCACCGGTGGCCATGCCCATCAGCGCGCCGCGCACCGCGGCCACCCCGGGCTCCAGCACCGCGTGCAGCTCGGCGGCCAGCTCGGTACGCCACTCCTCGCCGCCAGCCTCGTCCTCGAGCGCCCGGGCCACCCGGGAGAACGAGCGGTTGTCCGGCTGAACGACGACGTGGTCCATCGTCAGGCCGTCGCCCGACTGATCGGCCCGGAGCTGGGGAACGTGTAACTGGCCTCGTTGACGTCGCCGGGCGAGCCGGAGATCGGCGTCCACGACTTGATCAGCATGTTGCCGGTGTACTTCGGGTTCGAGGTGCCCACCACCGCGTTGGTCGCCCGGGCCTCGAAGGTCACGACCTGGCCGAACAGCGCCCACATCGCGCTGTCGAGCGCCGACGCGGCGACGTCGTTCTTGAAGCTGACCGCGACGCCGCCGGACGCCAGGCCACCCAGGACCTCCTTCCAGCCCTGAGACGCGAACGTCGTGACGTCCTTCTCCTCGACCTCCGCCGTGACCTCACACTTGGAGGTGTTGCCGGAGCGGTCGACACCGTTGATGGCCAGGTACGCGGCCTTGAGCACCATGAGCGGCATGGCGTATCTCCTTCGTGGTGGTGATGCTCAGGCCGAGACGCCGAGCGAGACGACGAACAGGAACGACGGGCCGGTGCCGGTGATCGTCCAGCTGGCCCGGTAGTACGTGTCGGTGTTCGCGCCGCCCACCCGGCGCGCCTCTCCACCGGCCGCGGTCGCGGTCGTGAACGTGACCCGGTCCGTCGGCGACGCGAACCCGGCCGCGTCATCGGATTGGATCTTCACCGCCAGGGACGGCGATCCGGTCCCCGCCACCGACAGGACGTGCAGCGCGGCGACCAGCTCGCCGCCGGCAGGCACCGCCACGTGCAGCACTGACGTGCCGGACCCGGTCGCGGTGCGGGCCAGGCCCGGCGGGTGCAGCAGCACCCCGCGCGCCAGCGGCGACGTCGACGACCAGGCCGCCGCCCACGGAGCGACCTCGCCCTGCCCGCCGAGCAGCTGATACTGGCCCTGCATCGCGGCCATCACGTAGGCGGTGTCACCGACCGCGGCGCCGCGCGGGCACGCCGTCCACGCGCCGACGCCACCGAGCGCGGCCCACAGCGCGTCATCGACCTTGGACGGGTCACCGGCCTCCCAGAACCCGGAAGCGGTCAGCTTCGCCGACTTCGTGCCGGCCATGACCTCTTTCCAGACCTTGTCCGTGGCCGGGTCGTAGGAGCCGAACGTGGTGACGTCGCGCTCTTCGGCCTCGGCCTGCGGCTCCACCTTGTTCGTGCGACCGGTCAGGTCGACGCCGCCGTTGAACAGCCGGACGTCCTTCAGGATCTCCGCCACGACGGCCTACCCCTCTCCGCTGTCGAACCCGATGACCCGCACCGGCCACTCACCGCCGTAGAAGGTGACATCGCCGACCCGGTAGAGCCGGTGCCCCTGGAAGCGGCGCACGTGCAGGTCGTGGATCTGCCCGCCGAGGGTCGGCTCGGCCTCGAACGCGGCCTTGACGCTGACCGGACCGGCGGGACGCATGAACTGCTGGAGCCGGGCCTGGCCGGAGCGGTCGTCGGCGCGGGAGACCAGCAGCCGCACCAGCACCTCGGCGTCGACCAGGCCGCCGAAGCTCTGGTCGTAGTTGATGACCCACTCACCCACGTACAGGTGCGGCGGCTCGACCGAGTCCGGCACGAACGGGTCCGCTCGCAGGACCCCCGGCACCTTCCTGCCGGCGTCCGCGAGGCGCCCGGAGACCACGGCGAAGTCCACCGGTCAGCGGCCCTTGCTCTTCGCCGCGCCGCCCGGGAGCCGCGGGCTTTCCTCTTCCTCGGGGGGCAGGCTGGCCAGCGGAGCACGGCGGCGGGCGTCTGTCCCGACATGCTCGCCGGCGGCCGCGGCCTCCGCGAGGGCCGCCAGGTCGACCTGGCGGGCCCAGAACCGGCCCTGCGCGTCGATCGCGGCGACCGCGTCCGCGGCGCCGGCCTGCTCGGCGGCGGCGCGTTCGGCGTCGAGCCGGGCCAGGGTCTGCACCGCGATGATCTGCTGGTCGACGCGGTGCACCTCGGCCATCTGGCCGGCGGCCGTGTGCTCGTCGCGCTGACGAGCGAGCGCGGCCAGGATCGGATCGGTGTCTGTGCTCACGTGGCGGCTCCTCAGCGCAGGGTGAACGGGACGAGCAGGGTGGCCACGTCCGGGTCGACGCGGGCCATGCGCACGGCCCCGCCCCAGTCGGCGGACCCGAACACCCCCTCCGGGGTGTCCTTGCGCTTGTTGAGCCGGCTCGCCTGAAGCAGCGCCGCCTCGGCGACGGTGTCCGGCACCGCCGGCCACCCGGGCCGGGCGGTGATCCGCACCCGGCTGCGGCTGGTCCAGTTGCCGCGCAGCCCGGTCACGGGCCACCCCGGCCGGACCGGCTCCTCCGGCTCGAAGTCAGTGAAGGTGGTCCACGCCCCGGTGCGGCTGGTGCGCACCTGCACCACCAGGCCGGTGGTGTCGGCGATGTCGTCGACCAGCAGCAGCAGCCCGTCGGGGTTGTTGTCGTCGAGCAGGCGGCCCGCCGTGGGCATGCTGCGGGTGATGACCGTACGGCCGCGGTAGAAGAAGCGGCCACAGTGGTCGTCGATGCTGCGGCACGCCGCGGCCAGCTTCTGCCCCAGCAGCACGTCCCGCGTGGTGTCGGTGGGCGTGATCCCCAAGCTCTCCTTGAGCAGGGACAGCGGAATGTACGTGGGCGGAGCCGGGTCACCGACATCGACACTGCCGTGCGTGACGTCATCGACGAGGCCCGTCGCCGTCCACGTCCACGCCCACTGCCCGGCGGTGTCGGCCAGAAACGACGCGTCGTACACGCCGAGGGAGGACCGGGACACGGCCGGAGCCGGAGACAGCAGCGTGCCGTCGGGCCGGGTCACGACGACGGTCACGGTCGCGTCGGTCAGTGCGCCGTCGGCGTCGCGGACCCGGTGCCGCAGGTCGATCCGGTCACCCACATCGCGGCTGGTCACATCCACCTCCCGGCAGAGTCCGTGGTGAGTCGCCCGCCCGTGGTGTCCGTGACGATGCGGGCAGCGGCGCCCGACGACGACCCGGCCTGCCCCCACCAGCGCGCCCCCAGCGCGGGCAGCGCGGCGGTGAAAGCGGCGTCGTCGGCGGCGGCCGCGGCGATCTGGCCGGTGAGCGCGGGCAGCGTCGCGGTGAGCGCGGCGTCGGTGCCGAGGGCCGGCAGCTCGACCAGCAGCGCCAGCATCGACCCGGTCACATCCGAGGTGACCAGGTCACCGCCGTACGAGCCAGACGCGGCGGCCACCTGGTGGCCGGCGGCCGCGCGGATGTTCGCGTTGGCCGTGGGCCGGCTGGTCGCGTGGTCGACGGGCTTCGTGTACGCGCCCGGCAGCGTGATGACGGTCGGGATGGTGCTGGAGGCGACCCGGCAGTGAGCGGCAGCCACGAGCGCCGAGCCGGCGGCGACGCCCGGCAGCGTCGGCAAGGTCAGCGGACTGCCGGCCGCCGAGCTGACTGCGACCTGGGCGATGCCGCCGACGCCGCGCAGCACAACCATCGTCCACGCGCAGGTGATCGCGCCGGACGGGGTCAGGGTCGGCGGAGCGTCGCCGCTCTGAAGTTCTCGCGTCCACGCGTAGAGCCGCGAGTTGCTGCCCTCAGAAACCGGCCACGACGGGCCGGCCGGAGCCGACCAGCCCGCCGAGGGGGTCAGGGCCAGCGCCGCGCCGGACGGGTGCCCGAACAGCAGCGCGCGGTCGCCGGGCTGCCAGTCAGCGTGGAACGCCGTGGCGATCGGGGTACTGACGGTGCCGGCACCGGTGTTACCCGAGGCTGCACCCACGACGACGGCCGCCACCAGGATGCTCGCCCGGTCAGCCTGCGGGCATGGACACGGTGCCGCCCGTCAACCGCAGCGCCAGCCCGACGCTGACCGCTACGGTGTTCAGGGTCAGGTCACCGCCGCCACCCGTCGCCGAGCACGACCCGTCCATCACCGTGGCGCCTCCGGACGTCTTGGCACGCCACCAGCCCGCGTCACCGGCGGCCGCCCCCGCCGCCTGGAGCTGCGGAGTCACCACCAGCGCCGCTGCGCCGTTCGCTGCGGCATCGAACGCCGGGTTGTTGATGGTGAACGTGGCCAGCAACGTCCCGGTCGCGGCGTCAGCGGCGGTGGCCGGCTGCGCCCCGGTGCGGATCTCGACGGTGCCGCCGTTGAGCCGCCCACAGACGGCGTCGACGGCGGCGTTACGCGAGGCCGCGGGCAGCCGCACCGACATGGCTACTTACCGCCGCCGGCGTCGTCGCCAGCGCCGCCGTCTCCCTGGCCGTCGCCGTCTCCCTGGCCGTCCGGATTGCCGGTGCCGCCGTCGTTCTTGCCGCCCGCGGGCGGCTTCGCGCGGCCGCGGCCTCGGGCGGGCGCCTTGCCCGGCGCCTTCCCATCGGCCTCGTCGTCGCCCTCGGGCACCGCGTAGCCCTTGGCGATCAGATCCTTGGCCTCCTTGTCCGGCACCTCGGCGGTCGCGCCGGCGGCGATCGACCGCTCCGGGGTGGCGTAGAGGGTCTTCATGGTGATCCGCATGACGGATGTCCCCTTCCGTGGGGAAGGCCCGGCCGGTGAGGGCCGGGCCTTCCGGTCAGCGTGGTGTGGTGGGGTCAGGCCGGCCGCACGCGCGGCTTGCCGCGCACGACCGCCGCGGCGCAGGCCATCGTCGGCGTGGTGCCGGCCTTCGCCGTGATGGACACCCGCAGGTACCGCTTGATGCCCCGGTAGCCGATCTTGAAGACCTGGTTGTGGTTCGCCGAGGTCACGACCGGGGCCGTACCGTCCAGGTCGGCGGCCGGGACGACGGTGAACGCCGCGTTGTCGTCGGAGTGCTGCACCTCGAAGGTCAGCGACGCTCCGGCGCCGGTGATGGCGCCCGCGTCGATGCACACCACCGCCGCGTCGTACCCGGCCAGGTCCACCCCGCTGCCGTTGACCGGGACCGCCGGGTCGGCCTGGTTGGTCGCCTTCAGCGACTGCGCCAGGGCGAGGTCGTTCTTCAGGTCACTGCGCATGATCTCGTTTTCCTTCCTCGCCTCGGACGGCGATCGTGACGGTGCTGACCGACGCCAGCGGGAGTTGAGCGGTGGATCAGGCGGCGACCTTGAGGCGCACGAACGCCTCGGCCAGCACCGGCATGCCGTCGACCTCGCGGCGGCCGATGAACCCGACCTGGTTGGCCTCGGCGTACAGCTCCACCAGCCGCTGGATCTCCAGGTTCAGAGCGTCGGCGATGTGGTAGAAGCTGAAGTCGGCGATCATGCCGACGTAGCCGTTGGCGGTGATGGTGTTCGGCGCGTACTCCGACACCACGTAGGGGACCTCGAGGATCGTGTCCGGCTGGTCGGACAGGCCGGCCTTCCAGATGTACTGCCCGTCGGTGGTCTTGAGCTTGCGGATCGTCTTGACCAGGTCGCGGTGGTAGAGCCACCGGGCCCGCCGCCAGTAGGCGGCCTTCAGCGCGTACTTCGCGTCGATCAGCTGATCGGCGACGGTGAAGCTGCCCGCCGCGGTGGGGATGCTGCCACCGGTACCGATCGCCACGTCTCGGGAGGTGGGGATGCCGGCGCTGCTGGCGGTGAAGACGCCCAGGGGCTTCTTGTTGCCGTCGCCGACCATGTACGCCTTCTCCTCGGAGACGGCGAACTTGTAGGCCAGGCGCTCGCGGACCAGGTTCTCGGCCCGGTTCGCGGTCAGCCGCAGCAGCTTGCGGGAGATCTTGGTCCGCTTCGCCAGGGGGTTGGGGGTCAGCTCCCGCTTGCCCAGGCGCAGCGCGTCGTCCTGACTGCCGGTGCCGACCTCGCTGGTCCACTCGGCGTCGTTCATGTCGGTGTCCAGCGTCGGGATGCCGAGGCTCGCCGCCTCGGTGAGCCGGTGCACCGTGGCCAGGCCGCGCAACTGCACGGCGTCGTCGACGGCCTGCACCAGCTCGGTGACGAACTGCTGCGGGGCGACCAGGTAGCCGCCCTCCGGGTCCGAGCCGGCGATCAGCGTGCGGGACTGCTCCGGCGACAGCGACGCGCGGCCGCCGACTAGGTACTGGCGGAACGCGCGCATCTGCGCGTCGCCGCCGTCGGGGCCGTTGCGCTCCCCGCCGTCGCGGTCGTCGTCGCGGCCGGGCTGGTCGCCGGGCTCGTCGTCGATGCGCCGCTCCTTCGCGCGCAGCTTCTCCTCGCGCTCGATCTGGGCGTCGCAGCCGTCGACCTGCTCCATGAGCCGGTCGAACTTCGTCGACTCCTCGGCGGTCAGGTTCCGGCCGCCGTCGTTCTCCGCGGCGGTGAGGATGTCGCGGGCCTGCTTCGCGAGGCCCGCGCGCTCCTGCCGCTTGGCGTTGATGTCCACGCCGTTCGTCCTTTCTCGGGTGTGGTGACTGCCGCCCGGCAGGGGCGGAGGTGGTGCAGGCCGGCGACGGCGGAGGGCTTCCCGGACCCCGCCGTCGCCGGCGGTCTACAGCGCGCCGGCCAGCTGGAGGCGGCGGCGCACGGTGTCCAAGGCGCGGCCGCTGCTCTCGGCGGCCAACGCCAGCGGCGCGGGGTCGGCCGCGGCGGGCTGGCCGGTCCGGTCGAGCAGCTGCCGCAGCGCGGCGATGCCGTCGGCGTCGAGCCGGTGCAGCAGACCGCGGACGCTGTCGAGCAGCTGCTCGTCGACGGCCAGGCCGCCGGCGCGGCCGGACTCGACCACCGCGTTGGCGTCCATCGGCAGCGGCACCGACGACAGCTCGTACAGCTCCCAGTCCACGGCGACGCCGCCGCGCCAGTAGTCCTGGGTCTTCGGGTCCTCCCACTCGAAGACCGAGAATCCGATCGACACGGCGTTGAGGAACCCGTCGCGGTACTTACGTTCGACGGTGACCGCGAAGTCGTCCTTGCGGTCGAACTCGATGTCGAACATCAGCCGCTTCTTGTCGTCGACCTCCGTCTTGATCGAGCGGCCGATCGGCAGGGAGTCGCGGCCCCAGTAGCGGTGCCCGTAGCCGAAGACGGGGTTCGCGCGGTACCGGTCGAGGCGGGCGCCGTCCATCTTCAGCGAGATGCCGTCGCCCTTCTCGCCCTCGGTCGCGCCGATGAACCGCAGCGGGCCGTCCGGGTCCGCGTTGGTGTCGCGGACCATGAACGCCCGGTGGAAGGCCATCTGCTTCAACGGTTCACCTCCGGTCGTGCCTGGCGGTCGCGGGGCGCGGCCGGCTGCTGCCGGTCCGCCGGCGGCCGGCTCTGGCGGCGGCCGCGCACGTCGTCGTCGCGGTCCTGGTCGTGGGTGGGCTGCTCGTCGCTCACGTGGTGTGCTCCGTCGCGTTGCAGGTGCAGCCCGGGTGCACCGGGCAGGCCCGCCCCGGCTGCGGCGGGTCGTTCGGGGCCGGCGCCGGCTGCATGTTCAGCGGCACCAGGTACGTCTCGCCCCGGCCGTCGGGCAGCGGGTTCTCGTTCTCCCGCTCGCGGATGTCGTCGCCGGACAGCCAGCCCCAGTTCCGGCCGATCGCGTACGCCTCGTAACGGGACTTCAGGTCGCCGCGGGTGATCGCATCGACGATGTGCTCGGCGAAGAACCGCGGCCGTTCCCGCTCGGTGAGCAGCCGCATGTTCGTGTACTGCTCCCACGTGACCAGCCAGCCGAGCAGGGTGTCCTGGAGGTACTCCAGCGACTGCCACTCGATGTTGGAGAACGTGGCACGCTCCAGGTCACCGATCTTGTGTGGGGGCAGGCGCAGCCACCGGCACATCTCGTTGACCTGAAGCTTTCGGGTCTCCAGGAACTGGGCATCCTCCGGCGGGATGCCGATGTCCTGCCACTCCAGCCCTTCCTCAAGGATCGCGACCCGCTGGGCGCGGTCCAGGCCGCGGTGCAGGTTCTCCCAGTCGGCCTGGAGCCGCTTGTGGCCCTCCGGCGACATCTTCTTCGCCGTCTTCAGCACACCACCCGGACGGGCGCCGTTGGAGAAGAACGAGTTGCCGAACTGCTCGGTGGCCAGGCCCATCCCGATGGACTGCCGGGCCAGCTTCACCACGCTGTAGCCGCGGATCCCGTCGTAGCCGAGCCCGCCGATCGGCAGGACCTCGTCGGGGAACAGCCGGGTGTAGATGCCGTTGACGTCGTCGACGTACCGGTAGGTGACCTTCAGCTTCCCCGGCCCGGTGCGCGTGACCTCCGGAGTGATCCGGTCCGGGCGGATCGGCCACACCTCGGTGACCTCACCGCGACCGTTACGCAGCACGTGCGCGTACCCGGTGCCCCACGTCAGCGCGTGCCCCTGGAGCGTCCGCTTGAACACAACCGGCGGCATGATCTCGTTCGGCTGGTCGTGCAGCACCCGGTAGACCCGGTGCTCCCGGGCCCGCCGCTTGCCCCGCTCCAGGCGCTCGTACAGCGGCAGCGGCAGCTTCCCGACATCGGTGGCGATCGCGTTCACCCCGGCGAAGAACGGGCTGTAGTGCAGCGCCGTGTCCTCCGACACCCACGGCCCGGACGCCGTCGACGAGCCGCCGGTGAACCACTCCTCCACCCACTTCTCCGGGGTGGCCACCCCGGACGCGCCGGTGGAGGACGCCCGCTGCGACAGCACCGAGCGGAAGAAACCCACGGTCAGCTCCCGGCCCCACGCCGCCGCGCGTCCGGCTCACCGGCGGCGGCCGCGGGCAACGCCGCGGCGATCCCGACGACGAACACCAGCGCGCCGACGACCGACAGCGCCACCCCCAGCGACCACCACAGGGCCAGGCCCACGCCGAGCAGCACCAGCCCGACCAGCACCACCAGGTCGACCCGGTCGACGCCGGCGGCGACCCGGGCGCCGGCGGACCGGGCCGCGGTGGCCACCAGGCCGTCCCGGCCAGCCGGGACGACCTCGGTCGTGGTTTCCTCGCTCACAGGTCCTCCCAGGGGTCAGCCGACCGAGGCCAGGCCGCGGTAGTCCAGGACGTCGTCCTCACCACCGCGCATCTGCCCGTCGATGGCGAAGAACAGCGCCGGCATGCCGTCGATACGCACGTGCTCCTTGCGGCGGTCCGGCTTCACCGGCCGCACCCGGTCCGGATCGTCGGCCGGGCTCTTGCCCTTCAGGTGCTCGGCCATCCACCGGGCCACCGGGTTGCCGCCGTGCGCGTACTCCCGGGCGTGCAGCGCCCGGGTGAACTCCGTCATCGGCCCGGTCATCCGGTCGTACGTCGTCGACGACTCGTAGCACTCCAGGCCGGTGCGCTCGACGATCTCCTGCCGCACCGGCTCACCCGACCACTTGTCGTACGTGACGTCGGCGATCGCGAACAGGCCGTGGTCTTCCTCGATCCCGTCGTAGATCGAGGTGTAGTCGATGACGTTGCCCTCGGTCACCGTGATCCACCCGGCGTCGCACCACTGCTGGAACGCCCCGTCGGTGTGCTCCGACAGGCCCGGCACCACCGCCTCGGGCACCCAGAACCGCCACCGGATCGACCCGTCATCGAACAGCAACGCCCACGCCGTCAGGTCCAACTTGCTCGACAGGTCCAGACCGGCCCAGCACTTGCGGCCGGCCAGCTGCCCGTCGCGCCACGTCGGGTTGGCCGCCAGCTCGCCGGCGTTGGCGTCCCACAGGTCCAGCGGGACGTAGCGGTACAGCTGCTGGACCCGCTGGTTGAGCTGGAACTGGCGGAACGCCTTCTCCTTCGCGGCGTTCGTCTTCGCCGCCAGCGCGTGCCGGCGCAGCGCCTCCCGGCTTTTGAACTGATCGAGGGCCGGGTTGGCCCACTTCCAGTTCCGCTCATCCCACGGATCGGTCGACACCGGCAGGTGCGGGTGGCCCTTGAAGACGCGGTGCAGCCGCGCCAGCTCCTGCGCGGTGGCCGGGGCCTTGCGGATGAAGGTGAACACGTGCGGGGCGCGCCGCGGATCCTCCTGGACCTTCTCCGCTTCGTCGATCAGCGACGCGCCGAAAGAGTGGGGCTCGTCGGTCTCCGTGGAGGTGGCGAACAGCAGTTCCTGCTCGCGGGCGCCGTCGGCGGTGTCCATCGCCTCCCACAGCGACCCGTCCGGCTGCGACAGCACCTCGTCCAGGTTGAAGCCGTGCGGGTTGTGGCCCAGCTCGCCCTTCGCGTCGGAGGTGATCACCTCGTAGATCGACCCGGACTTCTCGTCGACCAGCCGGCGCTCGTTCTTGTAGTACTTCAACCGCCGCGCCAGCACCGGGGACAGCTGCACCATCCGCAGCGCCGGGCCGAACACCTTCTCGGCCTGCTTGGTGTCCTTGGCCGCGTTGTAGACCTCGGCGGCTTCCTCGTCGTCGCCGACGAACAGCAGCAGCTGGATGGCCGCCGCGATCTCGCTCTTGCCGTTCTTGCGGCCGACGATGATGAACGCCCGCCGGTACCGGCGCACGTACCGCTGCCACTCCGTCGACCAGATCACCTCGCCGAACAGCGGCCGGATGATCTCGTGTTCCTGCCACGTGCGCAGCACGAACGGCTTGCGCCGGTACGGGCCCTTGATGTGGCGCAGCAGCTCGGCCGGGAACGCCACCGCACGGTCCGCCCGCGGCTGGCAGTAGTGCGCCCCCTTCTTCGCGCAGCTGGTGTCCCGGAACGTGTACCCGCAGACCGGGCCCTTGCGGTCACGCGGCCGCCACCGCTTGTCGTGATCCGGGATCGGATCGTCGACCGGGCCCGGCCGGGCCCGCGACCGCGACCGCGGCGCGCTAGCCGGTGAGGAGGTCCTCGTGCGGGTCACGCCGGCCATCCCCACCCGTCAGCTGCGCCCGGTCCGACGGCGTCAGCCCGAACCGCGCCGCCCAGCTCTGCAACTGCCGGTCGGCCTGGCCGAGCACCACCGTCCACGGGTTCCGGGTGACCCGGTGGCCGGTCTGCTTGCCGTTCTTGTCGAACACCGGCAGCTGCACGACCTCGCCCTCGGTGGCGAGCGCCTCGGCGGCCTTGCGCCGGCGAGCGGCGGCGTCGCACGTCACCGCGAACGCCTCCACGTCCCAGGCCGTCAGCACGCCCTTGCGGATCAGGTCCGGGGCGTACTCCTCCCAGATCGCCACCGCCTCGTCGCCCAGCCACGCCGGCGGCTCGATCTCCCGCGCCGCCGGCGACGGCACCGGCTCGTCGGTGTTCACCCGGTCGGCCCGGGTGCCCCGGACCAGCTTCAGCGCGGTCGGCGCCGGCTTCGGACCACGACTACCCACTGTGGACACCTCCCCGGATACGGCGAATGTCGAAACTCGTCAGCGTGAAAAGGCACCTCAGCGCGGGGTAGACAGGTCTTCACCAGCAGGGATTTGACCCGCCCCTCCCACCGGGGCATCGACACCGACCGAACGGATACCCGGCTCGCCGACCCAGTCGTCCGCATCGAGCAGCACGGGCGGCGAGTAGACCGCCATCGTGGCGACGTTCGCCACCAGCACCACCGTGACGCCGGGCAGCATCGCTTCCAGCTGCTCCTTCGCCTGGCGTGCCACGGCGTTGCTCGGGTTGCCCGCCAGCCCGACCACCAGCGTGTCACCGTGCTGGACCACCAGGCCCGCACACGGCAGCATCGTGATCGACTGCTCGGCCGGCACCAGCGGATGAGTCATGGTCGCCTCCTGTTCCAGCCGCCCGGCTGACGCTTCGCCTTGTCCACCCGATCGCAGGGCTGACACAACCCACGACCCCGATCCGGATCGTTCGCGTCCAGCCCTCGCGCCACCAGCTCCCGGCGGCTCAGCGGCCAGTGGTCAGCCACCACACTCGGCCGCGCCTCGCACAGCACACAGATCGGATCCCGGGCCAGCACGCCAGCGCGGAAGACGTCACGGTGCTGCTGGTCGTAGCCACGCTCCGCCGGGCTGCCCCGACGCTGATCCGCGGCCCGGGCCAACCGGCCTCGACAGCCGGGGCACTTCCCGCCGTCGTCACCGGGCCTGCCTCGGCAGCCCGTCGTCGTGCACCGCCTCGGCGCCCGGGTCGGCATCCACTCACCCCCGCATACGACGACCGCCCCGGACGGGGGCCGGGGCGGTCGCCGGGCCGGGCTGGTGCCCGACACTGCCATGCGCCGTACGCGCAAACGGTAGATCGTGGCGCAGGACAGAATCCTGCACCGCGATCATGCACCGGAATCGGACATCTTGGCAAGCTGAGGCTCTCCGACGCGCCGCTCAGGGGTTCTCGCTCATCCAGGCGCCGCCGCGGCCTGCGTGCCCGGATCGGACCCGCTTGGCCTGCGCGGCCCTGCTCGCGGTCTGCCCCTCGGCGGGCTGACTCAGGACGGCGATCGCAAGGAGCACCCTGAACGGCACCGCCGCGCGGCCCGTCTCGTAGACGCACACCCGCTGGCCCTTGATGCCGAGGAGCCGTCCGGCCTGCTCCTGGGTGAGGCCGGCCTGGCGGCGCCATTCGCGGATGCGCCACATGCCGCCGGTCACCTCGGGTGGGCCGTTGGTGACACGTGCGCGGACGTGCCGATAGCCGGGCACGCGGTTCAGGTCGGGGTCGTTGGTCATCGCCATCGGGCCTCCTTCTGGACGCTGTCGAGGTATTCGGCGAGGGTGTTCAGGAACTCGGGCAGGGCGGGGATGCCGTCGGTGTCGCCGTCGGCGATGCGTTTGCGGATCCGGTCGATGGTTTCGGCGAGGCGCGTGACGCCCCCGATGTATCCGCGGCGGGACCGGTCGGCGGAGCGGCCGTAGTTGTCGGCGGAGGCGAGCTGCTTCTCCAGGCCGTCGATGATGTGGCCGTGTTCGGCGCAGTCGAGGGCGCGGGCAGACGCCTCCCGCTCGCGGCGTTCCCCGTCGACCTTCACGTGCGCCCAGGCGTCCCGGTAGTACTCGACCCGGTCGGCGCAGTCGGTGAGGGCCTGCTCGACGAGGTCGACGTTCCAGCCTTCGCGGCGGGCGGTGTGCAGCAGGCGGACGGCGGCGTCGCGGCGGGTGCCGAGGGCGACGTCGATGGCGTTGTCGACGGCGGCCTGCCGGATCAACCGCTCATCTCCGGTCCCAGCCCGAGGCGGGGTCGGCTCACTCACCGCTGTTGCCCTCCCGTACCGACCAGGCGCCGCCGCGGCCCGCGTGCCCGGACCGGACACGCTCGGCCTGCACGGCCCGGCTGGTGGTCTGCGCCTCGATGTGCTGAGCCAGCACGCGGATGCTGCCGTCGCTGTCGTCCCAGATCGACAGGCAGCCGGCGCAGTACGCCGCCCGCCGGACGACGTTGACGCGCAGGGTGTCCCGGCGGCCGCACGTCACCACCGGGCACGTCGCCCGCGGCCGGTACGGCTCGCTGATCCACCCGATCAAGGCCTGCGCCCGCACGTGCCACCGCCGCATCGCCCCGGCCAGCGCGGCCGCCACAACGTCGTCCAGGACGCGAGGCTCGGCGGCCGCCGCGGCGAGCTGCCGGACGGTGGCCTGGACCGTGTCGCGGTGACCCAGGCCCAGGTTGGCCGTCCACCGGGCCGCGTCGGTGCTGATCGTGGCGTGCAGTGCGAGGGCCTCCCAGGTGCCGGGGGGCCGGGACTGCGGGACCGGGCGGGCGCCCTGGACGTCGTCGGGCGAGGTGACGCCGTACGCGGCCGCGTCTGCGAGCTGGACGAGCAGCCCGTCCTGCTCGGTGGAGTGGACGCCGGTGAGCTTGATCCGGCCGCCGCGGGTGCGGGTGTAGGCGGGGGTCTGGGTGCGGTAGGTGTCGGCCAGCTCGTGGGCGTAGCCGGCGATTTCGGCGACGACCAGGTGGCGGGTGTTGGTGGTCTGGTCAGCCATGGTGGTGGTCCTCAGGGCGCGGTGGAGTGAGCGGGGGGCCAGGGCGTGCGCGGCGGGCTCGTCTTCCTCTTTTGCGGTTGGTCGGGAGGGAGGGGTCGGGAGCGCCCGACCCGTCCCGTCCCGTCCCGACCCGACCCGGGGCCCTGGCCGTTGGAGGCTTGGGTCCTGACGATCCGGCCGGTTTCCGGCCGGGGTCCGGCCGGGGGTGTTGATCTTGCTTGCGCGGTGTGGCGGTGGTGCCGTCGCGCGGTGCGCGGTGTCCCGGGTCGGCGGCCGGGGTCGCGCGGGTAGCGCGGTGTCCCGGCGGTGGTGCCGGGGTCGCGCTGGTGGTGCGAGCGCGGTGTCCCGGGGCCGGGGTCGCGCTGGGTGCCGGGTGGCTGGCTGCTGCCCGGTGGGTGGGCGTGGTCCGGCTGGGTGTCGGGTCGCGCGGGGTCGATGCGGGGTCCGCCGGGCGGTGCCGGGGGTCGCGGGCCGGTGCTCAGGGGCACCTGGTGGCCGTGGTTGGCGAGGTGCTCCACGGTGGTCTTGCCGTAGTAGGGGCTGGTGGGTGCGGGCAGGGTGTGCCAGCGGTTGGGCTGGGGGTCCTTGCCGCGGCGGCCGTTGCAGTGGTTGCAGCAGACCACCAGGTCGTCGGGGCCGCGGGCGGCCTGGCCGGGGTGGCGGTGGTCGTAGGTTCCGGCGAGGGCGCCGGTGCGGGCGTCCCAGTTGACGATGCGGCCGCAGTAGCGGCAGGCGTCACCGTCGCGGAGCCGGACCGGGACGGTCAGGATCGGGTTGCCGTTGTCGTTCTTGCGCTGGCGCTCCCACTCGATCTCGGCGCGTAGGCGGATGTGGAACAGGTGTTCGGAGTCGTCGGCGAGTAGCCATCCGCCGTCGATGCGGGTCCAGAAGCCGGCCCGCTCGGCCCACGCGGCGAGGCGCTGCCACTGCGGGCCGCCGTAGAGGGCGACGGTGCCGTCCGGGACGACGTAGTCGGTCTCCTGTCCGGCGGAGTAGGTGGCGCACAGCCACACGAGGCCGGCGACGGCGGGCAGGCGCAGGTCCCAGCCGTCCAGGTCGTCGTCCGGGCCGCGCGCCCAGGCGAGGGGCGCGAGGACGGCGGGGTGCTGGTTGCTGTTGTCGGACGACTTCAGCCACGCCACGCAGCCACCCCCTTAGTGATCAACATCTATGGTTCTCCCGGTAGCACTCGGCGCGGCCACCGCCTGGGGTGGCCGCGCCGAGGTTGAGCAGACGGCGGAACGGCAGACGCGCCGCTACGCAGGTGGATCCGGTGCGCCCGGAGGCTCCGAGGCCACGTCCAGGGGCTCGGGCGGGTCGGGGCGTTCGGTCCAGCGCGCCGTCAGGCGCACCAGGCGGCCGCCGTTGGTCTGGTGCTCGATCAGTGTGGTGCCGGGCGCGCCAGCGGCGTCGAGTGCCCGAGCGAAGTCGCGGATGACGCTGGCGTCGCTGCCGTGGATGCTGCGCACCACGACCGCTGTTTCCTCTACGACTTCCGGCTCGCCGTCGCCCCACGCCTGGGAGCAGGTGCGGGTCACCTTGCGCTGCTCGAAGCGGACAATCTCAGCCACGGCTGTCCTCCTCGGCGGCGCCGTTCTCAAGCCGACGGTCGTTGGCCTCCACGGCGGCGACCGCCACCGCGGCGAGCTGCACCCACTCGGCGCGCAACGTGGCCGGGTCGCTGACGGTGGCCTCCAGGACCTCGGCCATCTCCTCAATGGCGATACCCACCCAGGTGGGTCCGTGGTGGCCGGCCTCCTGCCGGCAGTTGTAGCGAGCACGCGAGGCCACCGGGATCTCGTAGTACTCCGACAGTCGCCGCGCTACCTCGGCGGGCTCGCCCCACCACTCGCCAGCCCCATCTGTGAGCCGGCCGAGGATGTCCGGGTGAGCGTCCGGGTGGTTCTGCTCGCCCCACTTCGCGTCCTGCCGCCGCCGCTCGGCCAGCACTTCGGCCAGCACCTCGTAGATGGTGCCGGGGAACGTCGTCTCGATCGGCCCGGCGCTGGCGGCGTGCTCGGCCAGCAGGGTCACCCAGACGTCCCACGTGGCCGAGGGAACGCCCTCGCCTCTGTTGATGCGCATCAGCCACTTGAGGGCGGCAGCGAACCGGTCCGCGAGATCGCCCTGGGGGCGAGGGCGGAGCAGCCGCACCAGCTCGGTGGCCAGCGGGTAACTCGGGCTCGTCACCGCGCTGTCCGGCCACGCCGCATACCAGCCGTCCAGCAGCATCTCGATCGCCTCGGCCCGCTCGGCGTCGTCCACGGCGGAGTAGAGGCTGCGGCCGACGTTCGCCAGGAGGCCCTCGAAGACGTCCTGCCCCCGGGCCGCGGCCCGCTCGTTGCCAGGGCAGCCGGCGTACCGGTGCCGCTCGCCCGGCTCGACGGAGCAGTCATCGCAGCCCTGCTCGGCCACGCCCGGCTCCGCGGCGCCGGGCACCGCGTCGGCGTACGCCCGGGCGAGGTTGCGGAGGGCGTTGTGGGCGGTGGCCACCTGCTCGTTGAGAGCCTTGATGGTGGCCTTGTGGGAGGTGAGCTGCCGGCGGAGGCATGCGGCCTCGTCATCCTGGCCGGGCTCCGGCCGGGCGTCCTCAGCCATGCTTCGCCTCCCGCTCTGCCCGCGCCATGTCACAGACCCGGGCGTAGGTGGCCGGGTCACGCTGGCCGGCCGGGATCGCCGTGAGCATCCGCATCCGGGCGAGCAGCGCCGCGGTGGCGCCGAACTGGCGGCGGTGGCCGCAGCCCACGCACAGCCCGTACGGCCGGCCCTGCGAGTCCGCGTCGCTGCACAGTGGCGCCATGCACAGGCACATCCGGTGCTCGGCGCGGAACGTGGCCCAGCAGGCGAGCGCTCGGGCGGCGTAGTGCTTGATCCAGGTCGTGCGGTTCGCGCCTTCGCGCGACGTAGGGGCGGGGGCGATGCGCTCGGCGGTGTTGATCGGAGATTCGGGGGGCGTGTCGGGCGACGGCTTGATGCCCATCGTCTATTCCTCGGCGGGTTCGGTGGTCGGGTGAGCGGCCAGGTAGGCGTCCATCACGGTGCGGGGGATCCGGCCGAGGGCCGGCACCTCGCCCCAGAGCGGGGGCGGCTGCGCGCCCGGCGGCGGTGGCGGCACGTACGGCCGCATGGCCGCGGTCGTCCCGGCCAGCGGCGACGGCGACCTGGGCCACGGCGGCGGCGAAGGGCCGGTCAGGCCAGGGTGTTCAGCGCCTGTGAGGTCGTAGAAGCCGCCGAAGAACTCGTACTCGTCGCCGTCGACGTACGCCTGGTACTCGTCGTCGT
>NZ_LEKG01000004.1:0-105044 GCF_001029515.1 Micromonospora sp. RV43
CCTCGCCCACCGTCTGCGCTGGTCAGACTGGCGGCGCCAGCATCAAGCCCGAGCCCGCCAAGCCCACTACACCCGACGCCTCAACCTCGAACTCCAGCCATGATCCCGAACGGCGGCTGCCGTACTAAGGGCCCTGTCTCACATTCGGTGGTGACGGAGGGTGGCCGGCACCTCGAGCAGGCGGGGGACCACTTCGCCGTCATCGACCCGGCCTCGGTCGTCTGGCAGGACACGATGACCGCTGTGGACGCGCGCCTCGGTCGCTGACGCCGGGCGTGGAATCGCCCCCCGAAGTTCACCTACGTGAACACGGAGGGCGATTCGTGCCCGGAAGAAGTGCGTATCCAGCATGGGGTGGGCGCACCGCCGCTCCCAGCCGACGAACAGCGCCAGCAGCAACACTCCTGCCGTGCCCACGCCGAG
Source organism: Micromonospora sp. RV43 (assembly GCF_001029515.1). NCBI lineage: Bacteria > Bacillati > Actinomycetota > Actinomycetes > Micromonosporales > Micromonosporaceae > Micromonospora > Micromonospora sp. RV43. Next base: position 424 of record NZ_LEKG01000004.1, read on the forward strand.
CACCGGCGCCGACGCCCATCCGCGCTCGGGACCGGAGATGATCGCCCAGACGATCGCGGTCAGGCCGGCGGTGGACAGCATCACCCCACCCAGGTCGAGGCGTCCACCGGCCGGATCCCGCGATTCCGGGACCAGTAGCCGGCCGGCGAGCAGGCAGACCACCACGATCGGGACGTTCACCAGAAAGATTGCACCCCAGGGCAGGTGAGCCAGGACGAATCCGCCGATCGGCGGCCCGGCGGCGAAGCCCAGCGCACTGGTCGCCGCCCAGATGCCGACCGCCCGGGACCGCCCGGCCGCGGCACCCCTCGACCAAGGCGGGGCTACTAACCAGCGCAAACGAGCCGCCGGAAGACCCACAAGGAGGCCATGCGCTGCCTGAAACGGCGCCTGTCCGACGTCGTCTACCACCCATGATCAAAGACACGGAAATCTCTCTGCTGCCGAGGCCTTGACACACAGAGGTGCCGTTACTGTAGCGACAGGCCCAACCACACCGCCGAATCGGCGTTGGAAATGGGGTGCAGCGCGCAGGTCAGTCGGCGGGAGCGTCCATTGAGAGACCTGCCTCCTCAAGTGCTTCCCGGCCTGCCCAGCCGCCTGCCAGTGGGAACGTGGAGCCGTCTCGCATCGCCTCCTCGAGCGTGCGGGCCCAGATGTGCTCGATGAGCAGGATGACGACGGTGGTGCCCTCCGGGAGGCTGATTCTGAGGTCGGGGATGGAAGTGCCCTGCACGAGGAAGCCAGAGGAGTCCGTCACGTAGGAGTCGAACACCCGGCGCGCTCCTGCCGACCTCAGCAGGCTCCTGATGAGTTCCCCATCCCAGCCGTCGATCTCTTCGATCGGAACCTCGGTGAGGGTCCGGTCCTTGGCCTTCTTGACGGCGTAGACGTCAAGAAGGCTGACGGCCTCACTCGACCGGAGGAGATTGATCTGACGCACGATACGACTGGGCAACTCCGCCTGCTTATAACCGATGGCCAGGATCTGTACGGCGCCGATCACGATGAATCCCTTCGAGGCTGACGGATTTCGTCACCCGCCAGGGGCGCGTACCCACACCGCTTCGCCGCAAACGAGGCGTGCATCCAGCGCTGCCATCCGCAGCGGTGCCGCAGCAGATGTTCCGGCTCGTCACCTGCCTGGCCGACGGCCGACGAATCGCGTGGACCTTGCCGAAGAGAAATTCCTATTGGCGTATCCGACAATGCCCAGAACATGCCAGACTCGAAACGACGACATCAGGAGTCCGAACGGGTATGACGGTCCCCGCGCGGCCGGCCCGAGCAACATGACCCGGCCCTCGCGGGTGAGGTGAATCAAAGCAGGCGCCGGGCAGGCACCGCGGGCCGGCGCCGGAATGGCTGGGGTTGTCTCGAAGGTTCGACTATGCGCTGGACAGGGTGATCGACGGCGGGGCGGACCCTCGTGCTCGGACCACAAGGCCCGGCGGTAATACGCGCACTCCTTCAAGCGGCGCCGCTTCCGCCCGACGTCGTCGCTCCGGCGGAGGGCCGTCAACCGCGCCCGCGCGAGATTCCGTTCCCACGGTGAACGCGCGAGTGTCACCTCCAGACATGGAAGAACCTGGTCAAGCGGCCCTGCTGCCTACGGCGAACGAGTCCAATCCGTGCAGGCCGTTCTCTTCCTACGCGAAGCGACGGCCAACCGCTGCGGAGTATCAGCTGCGTTGTGCGGGCCTGTGCCGAGTTCAGTGCCTGGCAGCTGGGCGCTGTCTCAGGGTCAGGGGTGAGGTGGCGACGGGTTCGAGCAGGTCAACGAGCTGGTCGCGTCGCTGTGGGTCAAGGCGCTCGATCGCGGGCGTCAGGGCGCGGCGGATCTCTGCCTCGATGCGTTCGGCCAGTTCCCGACCGACCGGGGTCATGAACACATCGACGACCCGCCCGTCAACGTGGTTCTTGCCACGCGCTAGCAGTCCGCGCCGCTCGGCGCGGTCGATCAATCCGGACATCGTCGACCTGTCCAGGCCAAGGAAGGTGGCCAGCTCGGTCATGCTGGCCCGGCGATCACGGAGGATGCCGAGTACCCGTAGCTGAGTCAGGGAGAGGTCATGCTCGGCGCCGATGCGGGTGAGCACCCCCATGACCTGGAAGGAAGCTCGGACCAGAGCGTCCACGACTGCGTCGGAAGGCATGAGGTCACCCTAGTTGACATGATTGGCATCACCAACCATCATGGCGCTAGTTGGTATTACCAATCATTCTTGGAGGTCGCCATGCACGCTGCCGTCATCACCGCGCCCGACGCCCCGCCCGTTTACCGCGACCACCCCGAGCCCGTGCGGACGGTGGGGGAGGGGATGGTCGCGGAGGTGCTCGCGGCAGGCCTGCACCACCTGACCCGGTCCAGAGCGACCGGCTCGCACTACACCAGCAACAACATTTTCCCGCTCGTCCCCGGCGTGGACGGCGTGGTACGCGACGAGAAGGGCGACATCCGCTACGTGGTCCTGGACGATACGCCCCTCGGAACCTTCGCCGAACGTACCCTGATCGACCCTCGCCGCAGCGTGGTTCTGCCCAACGGCGTGGACCCGGTGCGGATCGCCGCCGCCATGAACCCGGCGATGTCATCCTGGATCGCGCTGACGCGCCGCATCAACTTCACCGCGGGCCAGCGCGTCCTTGTCCTCGGCGCCACCGGCAACGCAGGACGGATGGCGATCCAGATCGCGAAGCTGTTCGGTGCCGCCCAGGTCATTGCCGCCGGTCGAGGCTCGGCCCGCCTGACGCCGCTCAGCGCGCTCGGTGCCGACGAGACCATTACCTTCGACCAGATCGACCGCGCCGCCGACGTTGACGTCGTCATCGACTACGTGTGGGGTGACCCCGCCGCCCACGCCATGGTGCCGATGCTCACCGCCCGCACCGACCGCTCCGCTCCGCTGACATGGATCCAGATCGGATCCGTCGCTGGAGAGACGGCATCGATCCCTTCGGCCGCACTTCGCTCGGCCCGCCTGGACATCGTCGGCAGCGGCATCGGCTCAGTCCCCGCCCGCGACATCCTCGCGGAACTTCCGGCGCTGGCAAAGGCCATCACCGACGGGGCGATCGATGTGCAGGCCCACGCCATGCCCCTTGCTCAGGTCGCCCAGGCATGGACCACGCAAACCCGCGACCGCATCGTTCTCGTCCCCTGACGGGCCCGACGAATCGCCCGAAAGCCACGACGTACCTGAACCGAGCCGCAGAAAGAAGCAACGCCCGCTTTCACCAGAGGCTGGCCGCACACCACCAAGAAGGCCGTCAGCCGTAAGCACCGTGCTCGCTCGTCGAGGTCTTCGACGTCTGCATCGCCGGCCTCATGCCCACGACCGAGGAGCCAGTCGTCGGCGGACGTGGCCTCGCACCTGCGCTCATGTATTGCTGCTCAGCCTCAGCCACGGCGCTCACTGTCAATCACGTACCCGAACACCTGGGCTGGAGCAGAGGGCGATCGTCCGTCGCGAATCGCGGGAGCCCCCTTTCCCGTCGACCGGCATTACGCTCTGGCCTATCCCTGATGTGGATCACATCGGAGATTCCTATGAGGACGATGACCATCCGTCGCACGACTGCACTCCGTCTGGTGTCCGGCGCACGCCGGCTGTGGATCGAGTGGTGCTGGTAACTGCCGGCCCGGCGGGCGCTCCTGGGCGCCCGCCGCTGCGGCGGGCGGGCCCTGCGGTGAGGCGCGGCAGAGCCGGTGGAAGCTTGGACAGCACGCTCCGGCGGCCCGTTGCCGCCCGGTTCGATCACGTCGCCCGGCCTGAGCAACCCACCCAGGCCGATCGCCGACAGCCCTTGTTCCTTCGCGGCCCGGACCAACTCGGCAGCAGCCGTCACCTCCGCCGACGGCCCGGGCCGCTTCCTGCGTCCGGTCTGGTCGTTCAGTACCGCGGGTCGTCACCGCACCCTCCTCACCAGACACAACGCCCGGCAGGTCAGGCCGGGAGCACCATTAGATCCACAGAGCGGTAGTTCTTGCTTGGGGCAGCCAAGCCGTGATCCCTGGTCGGGGTCAGTGTGCCGTCGACGATCGTGATCTGGTCGACCCGACGGCGGCGCACCGGTGCCAGGGCCAGCAGCGAGCCGCAGCCGGCACGCCGGTCCCCGCGCACCTGTTGTCGGTCGCGGCGGAGGTGGCGCACCGGTTCACCGTCACGGTGCCCTGGCAGGCCGGCGACGTCCTGGTCGTGGACAACTCCCGCTACCTGCACGGCCGGCAGGCGTTCACCGACACCGACCACTACGGCTCCCACCGGACCACGTTCGGCGGGGAGAGTTCGAACGGCTGCGCCCTCGGCGGGACGATGGAGGAGGCGATCCTGCACGGCATCTTCGAGGTCGCCGAGCGCGATGCCTTCCTCTCCACCTGGTACGCCCGACTACCGGTGCCCCGGGTCGACCCGATGAGCTCCGCCGACCCGATGACCCGCCTGCTGGTGCGGTGGCTGGAGCGTACGACCGGCAGCCGGTTGCACGTCTTCGACATCACCATGCCGGAGGGGATTCCCTCACTGTGGTTGATGCTCGTCGACGAGGAGGACCGGTCACATTCGAAGGCGTTCTGCGGCGCCGGCGCCCACCTGGACCCGGAACGGGCGCTCTGGGCCGGGCTGGTCGAGCTGGCGAGCGTCGCCGATGCGACGAAGGAGGTGGTCGCCGGTGACACCACGGCGCCGGACATGGTCGCCGACCCGGACCTTGTGGTGCAGATGGAGGACCACATGCTGGTGGCCGCCGCGCAGCAGAGCTGGCACCGGTTCGATTTCCTCTACCAGGGTGACGAGATCCTGTCGATGGAGCAGGCTTTCCCGGCCGCCGAACGCTACCGGCCGGCTGAAGACCTGCTCGACGACCTGACCAGGGTGGTCGACCGCTACCTAGGCGAGGGGCTCGACGTGGTAGTGGTGGACCAGACCGCTGTCGAGCAGGCCACCGTGGACCTGACCGCCGTCCGGGTGATCGTGCCGGGACTGGTGCCGATGGTGTTCGGGCATCGCAACCGCCGGGTCGACCTGCCCCAGCTGCGAGATCTTCCGGTCCGCCTGGGCTACCGGGACACGCCGCTGGGCCCGCAGGAGGTCAACCCGTATCCGCACCCGTTCCCGTGACGGGCGCGCCGGGCCGACCTGGGTCACGGGGCTGGCAGCACGGACCGACGCGGCGGAGCCGGGATTGTGACAACATCGATTCCCGGCTGTACATCGCGGCGACGCTACAGCTGGCTGTACCTCAGTTTCGGTAGTAGAAGGTATCGGCCCGGGCTGTCGCCGTTCCTAGCATCGGACGACATGAGATCAACCAAGGGCCCGTCGAGACGGCACGTCCCGCAGGCGGAGACCACCGCAACCGATTCGCTGCATACGCGCACAATGTCGGCATCCGATTCATTGTCGTACGCGGTGCGTCTGGAGTCGGTGTCGAAGGAGTACGGGTCTGGGAAGAACAGGGTACGGGCTCTCGACGCGGTGACAGCTGGTTTCCTGCGGGGTACGTTCACCGCCGTCATGGGCCCGTCCGGGTCGGGCAAGAGCACATTTCTGAACTGCGCGGCCGGTCTGGACCGGCCGACGTCGGGCCGGGTCATGCTGGGCGACACGGAACTGTCCAGCACGTCTGAAGCCGAGTTGACCGAACTGCGGCGCGACCGGATCGGGTTCATCTTCCAGGCGTACAACCTGCTGGGGGCGCTGACCGTCGAGGAGAACGTCACGCTGCCGCTGCGGCTGGCGGACCGGAAGACCGACCAGGCGTTCCTGCGAGAAGTGCTCACCGCGGTCGGCCTCGGCGAGCATGTCACGCGGCGGCCGAGCGAACTTTCCGGCGGTCAGCAGCAGCGAGTCGCGGTCGCCCGCGCGCTGATCACACGCCCGGACGTGGTGGTCGCGGACGAGCCGACCGGCGCGCTGGATACCCGGTCCAGCAAGCAGGTTCTGGAACTGCTGCGACACGTCGTGGACGACATGGGGCAGACCGTGCTGATGGTCACCCACGACCCGGTCGCCGCCTCCTTCGCCGACTCGGTCGTGTTTCTCGCCGACGGCAGGATCGCGGGCGAGCTGACCCGACCCACTCCGGAGCAGGTTGCGTCGCACATGACGCACTTGGGCGAGTGGTGATCCGGCGCATCCGGCGGCTGGTCCACCTCGTGGTGCCGTACCGCAAAGATCTGTCGCTGGCGTGGAGCACGATCAAGGGGCGCAAGGGCGGTTTCGTCGGCTCCTTCCTCGCGATCGCCGCGGGCTCGGCAGTGATCACCGCATGCGGGATACTGTTGGTGTCCGGCCTCGGCACCGGCGTGACCCCCGAGCGCTACTCGGGCGCAGCGGTGGTCCTCGGCGCTGAGCAGTCGTTCTGGCTGGACGAGACCGCCGAGGTCCGCTACAGCGAGCGCGTCACGCTGCCCGCCGACAAGATCGCCGCCGTCGCAGCGGTGCCCGGTGTTCAGTCGGCCATCGGAGACGTCAACGTCGAGGTCAGCGTGCTGACCTCGAACGGCGACGCAGTGGCCGGCCCGGACGGCTTCCCGATGTTCGGACACGGCTGGTCCGCTGCGGCGCTCGCGCCGTTCCGAGTCCGCGAGGGCCGCGCACCCGCCGCGCCCGACGAAGTCGTGCTCGACGCCGACCTCGCCGCGCGCGGCGACATGTCGCTCGGCGCGACGGTTCGCCTCGTGGTCGGCTCGATCCCGTCGTCCTACCACGTCGTGGGTATTGCCACCGCGCCGGGGGATGGGTTGGACCGGCAGTCCGCCGTGTTCGTCACCGACGATCAGGCGTCCAAGCTGTCCGGCCGTCCGGACCGGGTGGACGCCATCGGCGTGCTCGCCGCACCCGGTGTGACCCCGGAGCAGTTGGCCGAACGCATCACGGCCGCCGTGCCGGGCGTGGTGGCCCATACCGGCGCGGGACGCGGCGACGTGGAGTTCCTGGACGTAGGCGACGCCCGCAGCCTAGTAGTCGAGTCGGCCGCGTCGTTCGGCGGCACCATGGTGCTGATCGTGGTGTTCGTGGTGGCCAGCACTCTCGCCCTGTCGGTGCGGCAGCGGAGACGCGAACTGGCCGTGCTGCGTGCCATCGGCGCGACGCCAAAACAGATCCACCGGATGATCGGCGCCGAGATGACCCTCGTGTCGTCGGTCGGCGCCGTCGTCGGCGCGATGCCCGGTGTGGCGCTCGCGTTCGTGATGCGCGGCGTGTTCGTCCTCGCGGACGCGATGCCTCCGGACTTCCAGATGCGGGTGGGGTTGTTACCTCTCCTGGCCTCGCTGGTGCTGTGCATGACCAGCGCCCGGCTCGCCGGCTGGCTGGTCGCGCGCCGGGTGGCCAAGGTCAGCCCGGTCGAGGCGATCGGAGACGCCACGGCCGAGCCCAAGAAACTCGGCTGGGCCCGGTTGACCATCGGCGTCCTACTCATCCCGCTCGGGCTGCTGCTGACCTTGGGCAACGTCGCGTCGCCGGGCGACTCGGCCGCCGACACCGCGGGGAGCGCGGTCCTGTTGTTCGTCGTGGCGCTCGGGTGTCTTGGACCCCTGCTGCTTCGCGGCGCCATCGTGCTGTTCGGCTCGCGCCTGAACCGGCAGACCACGGCCGGCGGCTTCCTCGCCCAGGCCAACGCGCGGGCCAACTCGCAGCGGCTCAGCTCGGCCACCACACCGTTGGCCATGGGCGTAACCCTGGCCGCCGTGCAGGTGTTCGGCGCCTCCACGACGCTCGCGGGGGCGCAGCACCAACTCGAGAACGGCCTGCGGGCCGACCACGTACTGACCGCCTCGTCCGGTGCCGGTGTGTCCCCGGAGGTCGTAGACGCCGTGCGCGGCGTGCCCGGCGTCGCCGTGGCGACGCCGATGGCACGGACGCAGGTGCTGTTGACATTCCCGTCCGAGGACAGCGCCGCCACCAAGGTCTTCGCCGCCCAGGGCGTGGCACCCGAACGGCTCTCCGAAACCATGGACCTCGCGGTGGACCAGGGCGACATCGCCGACCTGCGGGGCGACGCGGTGGCGCTGAGCCGGGTCGTCGCGCAGACCGTCCGAGCGAAAGTCGGCGGGACGATCGAGCTCCGGCTCGGCGACGGCACGGTGGTTAAGCCACGGGTGGTGGCGATCTACGAGAACGGCCTGGGCTTCGGGGACGTCACCCTGCCCAACGACCTCGTCATCGACCACACCACCGCGCGGGTGGACACCGCAGTACTGATCAGATCGGTGCACGGGACCGACCCAGAGGCGCTCGCCGGCGCGCTGCGTGGCGCCGTCGCACGCTACCCCACGGTCCAGGTCGGCGACCGGCAGACGTTCCTGGCCGCGCCCGGATCCGGCGGCTCGGGTGACTGGGCGCTGAACCTGCTGTTCCAGACGGTGCTGCTGGGCTACATCGCCGTCGCCGTGGTGAACACACTCGTGATGGCCACAGCGGCGCGAGTTCGCGAGTTCGCGATGCTGCGACTCATCGGCGCCAGCCGAGGCCAGGTCCGCGCGATGATGAACGGCGAGGCCAGGATCGTGGTCTTTTCGGCGCTGCTGTTCGGCTTGCTGGCAACGATCCCACCGCTGATCGGCATCAGCCTCGGATTGACGAAGTCGTCCGTTCCCACGATTTCCCTCACCGGGCTCATGGCGATCGTGACGCTCACCATCGCACTCTCCTGGGTTGCGATCAGTATGGCCACCCGGTACGCGATGCGATCCGCGCCGGTCGACGCGATCGGCGGGCGCGAGTGAGCCGCTCGGCGGCGGCTCGCGAGTGATCGACGACGGAGACGGGGGTCAGGTTAGCGACCGCTCATCTGGCCCCCGGCGTTGAGGTAGGCGAGGACGGCGAGGACGCGGCGATGGCCGCTGTCGGTCACGGCGAGGCCGAGCTTGGCGAAGATGTTGCCGATGTGCTTGTGGACAGCGTTGTCGGTGATAACCAGCTGCGTTGCGATCGCGTTGTTGTCGTGACCCTGTGCCATTAACGCGAGCACCTCGCGTTCGCGTGGGGTGAGGGCGGCGATCGGGTCGCCGGCGCGTTGGACGAGCTGGGCGATGACCTCGGCATCCATCGCGGTACCACCGGCGGCGACGCGGCGCAGCGCGTCGACGAACCCGTCCACCCGGCTGACCCGGTCCTTCAGGAGATAGCCGACGCCACCTCCGGTGGTGGAGAGCAGTTCGGCGGCGTACTGCTGCTCGACATACTGCGACAACACCAGGACCGGCAGGCCGGGATGCTCCCGGCGGGCCTGCAGGGCGGCACGGATACCTTCGTCGCGAAACGACGGCGGCAGCCGGACATCGACGATTGCCACGTCGGGCCGGTGCTCCCGCACGGCAGTGAGGAAACCCGCCGCATCCTCGGCGATGGCGGCGATCTGGAAGCCCGCTCGGCCCAGCAGCAGTTCCAGCCCGGTGGACAGCAGCACGTTGTCTTCGGCGATCACCACCCGCACGGCAGCTCCGCGGTGATGGCCGTCGGCCCGCCGGCCGGACTGTCGACCTCGACGGTGCCGTCGAGCGCGAGTACCCGGCGCCGTATCCCGGCGATGCCGGTGCCCCGCCGATCGTCGGCACCGCCGGTACCGTTGTCAGTGATCACCACCGACAACCGGTCCGCCGTGCGGCTCACCCGTACGCCGGCCGCGGTCGCCTGGCTGTGTTTGGTGACGTTGGTGAGTGCCTCGGCGACGGTGAAGTAGACGACGGCCTCCACAGCCGGCGGGACCCGTTCGAGGTCGCCGATGTCCAGCCGGGTTGGCACGCTGCAGCCGGTGGCCACGGCGGTCAGGGCACCGTCGAGGCCCCGATCGGCGAGAATCGGCGGATAGACGGAGCGGATCACCTCGCGCAGTTCGGTCATCGCCTCTTCGGTTCCTTCGTGTGCTTCCCGGAGAAGTCCTTCCACGAACCTCTCGTCCCGCGGATTGTCGGAGAACGCCTGCCGGGCCACGGCCAGCCGCATCGCGATGGCCACCAGCCGGGCCTGGGTGCCGTCGTGCAGATCGCGTTCGATCCGGCGCAGCTCCGCGCCGTGCGCGTCGAGCACGTCCGCTCGGGTGCGGGTCAACACGGCGACCCGTTCGGCGAGCTGGTCGTTCGTCGAGTGCGACAGCACCACCAGGCAAATTCGGGCGTGTGCGCGAGCGATCGGTGCGAAGCCCACGTACGCCAGCCCGGTGAGGAGGAGGATCTGCAGTGGACCGAGGGTGAGGGCTGTCGCCCAGCCGGTCACCGGAACGTCGATGAACAGCCGTGGCCGGTCCTCCGGCCTGAACGTCCACCACAGCGGTGTGGCGATCAAGGCGACGACGACGTTGCCCGCGCATAGCAGCGCGGGCAGGCCAAACACCACCCCGGTCAGCGCGTTCACCGGCAGCCACAGCAGGGCGCGGGAGGTGCGGACCGTGGCCGAATCGGCCCGTGCCCGGCGTCCTGTGGCGCGCAGAGCAGGACGCGATGCAACCGGCGCACCGAGCAGCCGGCCGGCACGGTAACGGTGCCAGTCCGCCCACAGCAGGGACGGCCCCGGGATACACAGCAGCGGCAGCGCGAGCACCGTGGCGACCCCGGAGAGTAGCGAGCCCAGCAGGTAGACCCCGCAACGCCGCACCCACACCCATCGTCCCCATCGTCGACTCGACGTCACAGGATGTCCTTCCCCTGTACCCGCCGAGGCAGCTCGCCTTGTCGACACGGCGTCAAGTCTGCCCGGTGGCCGACGCCCGTACCATGACAGGCAGCCGGCGGCCAGCCAGCGACGCAGCGGATCGGTATGCGATGTGACGACAATCACAGCTCAAGCAGTTCGGCATCATCCACCGCGCTCAAGGTACAGAGCCAGCGAAACGAGCACACGCGCGCCACGATGCCAACATCAGCGTCGGTTCGACCTGAAGATCGGCTTATGCGCGATCTGTGATTGCGCGGACCTTCGCTGTGCACAGGTTCACGGCCTTCTGCGAGTCTGACAGCTTCGGTCGGAAGCAGCCGCGGGAACCGAGCCGGCTGCGACCTGCCGGGCTGCGGTGCCCCGCTTGATCGGGGTGCCACACTGCCGTGGGCTCCCTGGGTGGCCCCTTGCCGGTGAAAGTCATCGCTTCTGTCCTGGTCAATGCCTCGATGACGCCGTGTGTGCGGGCTGCGGTCGGGTCGTGGACCGCATCTCGGTGAAGCCGGACGAGGCAGCCGGTGGCGGCGGTCATGATCTGCACGTTCACGCCGTGTCACCGTTTGTGAGAAGTGACTCTGTGGGGATGGGACGGCGTGGAAGTCTCCTAGAGTGGTTGTCCGTGCTCTACGGCAGGTCGGCGGAGGTCAGCGCACTCGACGAGGTGATCGCGCGGGCTCGCGACGGCGTTGGTGGTGCGGTGGTGTTGCGGGGCGAGGCAGGCGGGGGCAAGACGGCCCTGCTCGACGCGGTGGCCGCGCGTGGCGGCGCGATGCGTGTGCTGCGGACCACCGGCGTCGAGGCTGAGACCGACCTCGCGTTCGCCGCGCTGCACCAGGTGCTGTGGCCGGTGACCGGCATGCTCGACGCGCTGCCCGAACCGCAGCACGACGCTGTGTGCGCGGCGCTGGGGCTCGCCGCGGACACCGCTGGCGACCGGTACCTGCTGGGCGCCGGCGTGCTCTCGCTGCTGGTCGAAGCCGCCGCGCCGGACGGGCTGATCTGTGTGGTTGACGACTTCCAGTGGATCGACCAGGCCTCGGCCGACGCGCTGCTGTTCGCCGCCAGGCGGCTGGAGACCGAAAAGATCGCGATGCTGTTCGCCGTGCGCGGGGACGCTCCGGTCAAGGGTGTGCCTCTGACGGTGGAGGTGCGTGGCCTCCCCGGAGCCGCCGCAGCCGAGATGCTGGAGTCCCGCTGCGGTGTGCAGCCCTCTGTGGCGCGGGAACTCGTCACGCTGACCCGCGCGAACCCGCTCGCGCTGGGCGAGATAGCCGCCCGCCTGACACCCGCGCAACTCGCCGGCAGCGAACCGCTGCCGGACCCGCTGCCCGGTGGGACCCGACTGTTCGGCGACCGGGTGGCCGCGTTGTCCGCCTCCGCCCGGCTGCTCGCGCTGGTTGCCGCCGTGGAGGCTGACCTCGGCCTGGTCCTGCGCGCCACCGACCGGTTGTCCGCCGAGCGGACGGTACTGCCCGGAGAGTGCATGGGGGCGTGGACCGGGCGGATGGCGCTGGCCGAGCTGGAGGAGTCCGGGCTGGCCGAGCTTTCGGGTACGCGCGTGCGCTTCTGCCATCCGCTCATCCGGTCGGCGGTGCACGAGGCGGACACCCCGGCCAGGATCCGCGGGGTGCATGCCGTACTCGCGGAACTCACCGAGGGTGAGCGTCGCGCCTGGCACCTGGCCGGAGCCGCCATGGGCCAGGACGAGCGGTCCGCCACCGAGTTGGTGACCGCCGCGGAGCTGGCGCGCGACCGCGGTGGGTACGGCACCGCTGCCGCAGCCCTGGCCCGGGCCGCCGAGCTGACCCCCGAGCCGCGCACCCGTGCTGCCCGCCTGAAGGACGCCGCCGTCGCGGCCTGGCTTGGTGGTCGCCCCGGGCAGGCGGAGTCGCTGCTGGCCGAGGCCCGTGACCAGGCTGGCGCGGATGCCGGCCTCGCCGTGGAGATCGCCCAGCTCAGGGGCAGGTTTGAGTTGAACTCCGGCAACGCCGCCGAGGCCGTGCGGATCCTGGCGGCGGGCGACAGCCTGGAGATGCTGGCCGATGCCGCGGAGGCCGCTTCGTACGTCGGCGACACGGCGGCCATCATCGAGCTCGGGCGGAGGGCGGCAGGGCACCGCGAGGGATTCTTGCGGGACACGGTTGCCGGGATCGGTCTGGCGCTGGATGGCGACGCTGCCGGGCCGGGTCTGCTGCGGCGGGCGCTGGCGCGGGTCGGCGAGCTGGGGGAGGCGGCGGAGTACCTGTGGGCGGCGGCCGCGGCCAGCCATCTGGGCGAGTCGGACCTGGCGACCGAGATGGCCGAGCGGGCCGGACGGGTGGCCAGGGTGTCGGGTATGACCGGGCAGCTGCCGGTCGTGCTGGAGTTCGTGGCGACGGCCGAACGCATCGCCGGGCGGCTGGCAAGCAGCCAGGCCATCTCCGAGGAGGGCCTGGAACTGGCCCGCGAGGCCGGCTATGAGAACACCGTGGCCGCGCACCTGGCCAACCTGGCGGTCCTGGCGGCGCTGCGAGGCGAGGAGGAGATTTGTGAGCGGCAGGCTCGCGAGGCGCTGGCCATCGCCGTACCGCACCGGGTAGGTCTGCGGGCAGGGGTCGCCGCGTACGCGCTGGCGCTGCTCGACCTGTGCCTGGGACGCTACGCGACGGCGCATGACCGCTTCACGGCCATCGCCGAGGCGGGACCGGGTGTCGGGCATCCCACAGTGGTGTGGCGGACGGCGCCGGATCGCGTCGAGGCCGCCCTGGGCGCGGGCGACGAGGCGGGTGCGCGGGCGGCGCTCGAGGCGTACGAGCGATGGTCGGCGTACGCCGCGACCTCCGAGTCGCGCGCCCTGCTGGCCCGTTGCCGGGGCTTGGCCGAGTCGTCCGAGGACGCCTTCGGCGAGGCGTTGCGGCTGCACACCAACCCGTTCGAGGCGGCCAGGACGGCTCTACTGCTGGGTGAGCGTCTGCGCCGAGCGCAGCGGCCGGGCGACGCGCGGGCGCATCTGCGGATGGCGTGGGAGACGTTCGAGCGGGCAGGCGCGAAGCCGTGGGCGAGACGCGCACAAGGTGAGCTGCGGGCGGCGGGCGAGAGCGGGCAAGCCCCGGTCTCGGCCGTGCTGGACGCGCTGACCCCGCAGGAGTTGCGCATCGCGGGCCTGGTCGCCGACGGGTTGTCGAGCAAGCAGATCGCCGCCCAGCTGTTCCTGAGCCCCCGCACGGTCGAGTACCACCTGTACAAGATCTATCCGAAGCTGGGCATCGGCTCCCGCACGGAACTGGCGCGACTAGTAGTTCTACAGAAGGCGCCCGCAGCGGAAGAGGACATGCTCTGAGACATGACTGAGGTGAACATCTGGAGTGAAGAGTTCGGCGCCGTCACAGATGCGCCGATCCTGTTGATCATGGGGTCGATGTCGCAGGGCGTCCTGTGGCCGGACGAGTTCGTCGGCCGCCTTGTCGCCGGAGGTCGCCGGGTGATCCGGTACGACCACCGTGACACCGGCATGTCGGGCACGGTCGACTTCGCGGCACAGCCGTACACGTGGAACGACATCAAGAACGACGTGTACCGCGTGCTGGACGCCCACGGCCTGGAGAGCGCCCACCTGGTCTGCCACTCGGCCGGCGGGCTGCTCGGCCAGTTCGTCGCGGTGGAGCAGCCGGAGCGGGTGCGCTCACTGACCGTCATCGCCTCCTCGCCGCTCGGCGGCGGCGAAGGTCAGGTGATCCTGCGGGCTCTGTTGGGGCAGCCGCAGCCCGAGGACAGCCTGCCCGAGCCGACGCCGGAGTTCGTGGCCTTCTACCGGGCGCTGATGACCGCCGCACCGCCCGAGGACCGGCGTACCCAGATCAACAGCATGATCGCCGAACAGCGCGTGCTGCACGGCACCGGGCTGCCGTTCGACGAGGACGCGGCGCGCCGGCTACAGGAACGAATCTATGACCGGGCCCGCGACCTGACGGCGGTGGCCAACCACCGGCTGGCTGCTGCGGCCAGCCTGGACTTCGAGCCGGTGGGCGTGCTGCACCAACTGAAGGCGCCCACGCTGGTCATCGAGGGCAGCCACGAGCCGGTCAAGCCGGGTCACGGCGCGATCATCGCCGAGCAGATCCCGGGAGCGCGGCTGATGATCACGGCGGGAATGGGGCATACGCTTCCGCCGGAGGTGCACGAGGAACTGGCCGTCGCCATCCTCACGCACACCGCCGAGTGATAGCTCATCCGACTGCACAGAACGGTGAACTAATCGTGTGGTGGCGGAGCCGGACGAACGTCGCTCTGCTGTAGCAGCGGGCGACTGCTGGCGTGGCGTCACTTGGATGGCCGCTCGGCGGCCAGCGCATTTCGTTGTGTACGCGCTGCCACGGCAACCCGCTTCGACGTCCTGTCGCATGGACGAGATCCGCGGCCTGATCGACGAATAGTGCGGCCGAATCGACCGGTCTGCCGTTCCTTGCCGGAAAGAGACGATGCAAGTGTTCGATTCCACCGTCCCAGCCGTTGAGGTAACTGACCTCACCCAGCGTTTCGGCGCTGTACTCGCCGTCGACCGGGTCAGCTTGAGCATCCCAGCGGGAATGTGCTACGGCATCGTCGGCCCGAACGGGGCCGGCAAGACCACCACGCTGACGGCCATGTGCGGGTTGCGGGAGCCGACCTCCGGCACGATCAGGATCGCCGGTCATGATCTGCGAACCGATCGGCAAGCCGCGCTCGCCCAGCTCGGAATCATGATGGACGGGCTGTCGCTACCCGAACGGCTGACCGCCACCGAGGTGCTGCGGTACAGCGCCGGGCTGCGTGGGCTGGATGACAGTTGGCGGGTCCGCGCCGAGGATCTGCTGGAGATCCTGGGACTCGACGCCACTCCACGCACGCTGATCGTGGAGTATTCCACCGGCATGCGCAAAAAGATCAACTTTGCGTTGGCGATGCTGCACCGGCCCCGGGTACTGATCCTCGATGAACCGTTCGAGGCGATCGACCCGGTCTCGGCCCGCTCCATCGAACAGGTGCTCGCACAGTACGTCGCCGCCGGTGGCACGGTGGTCATGTCGAGCCACATCATGGACTTCGTCGAACGTAACTGCCGCCGGGTGGCGTTGGTGGCCGGTGGCCGGGTGGTGGTCGAGGGGCCGGTGGACGAGGTGGCAGCGAACGGGACGCTCAACGAACGTTTCGTCGAGCTGGTCGGCGCCGGTCCGGTCCGCCCGTTGAGGTGGCTGACATGACTCGCGCCCTGTTCGCGCTGAAGCTGCGCCTGTTCCGCAACGGCCCGCACAACGAGCGCGGATTCAGCCTGGTCACCGGTATGGCCCTGGCCGCGTTGGTGGTCGTCGGCGCAGCGGTGGCCAACCGCGGACTGCTCCACGAAGGCTGGATCGCCGTGGCGCTCACCGGATGGGGAGGCATGTGGCTGTTCGGCCCTCTGACCCAGCCACGCCACGATCCGTCGGTCATCTCGCGCGACTGGTTGCGCGGCTATCCACTGCGGCCATGGCGCGCGGCTCGGGCTCTGTCCTGGACCGAGTTGCTGGGCGTCGGCCCGCTGGTCACGCTGACCTGTCTGTCGTCCCTGGTCGTGCTTGCCGCACCGGGCGGCCTGAGGGCGGCCACGATCGGCGCGGTGGCGATGGTGGCACAGCTGTACCTGCTGGTCTGGGCGGGCAAGACGGTGGCGGTGATCGCGGCCTGGCTGTTGCAGACCCGGGCCGGGATGAGGCTGGCCGCCACCCAGACCGCCGTCATGCTCGCGCTGTCGTTCGCTGGCTGGGTGCCGATCGCGGCCTGGTTGCTGCCCCGCCTCGGTCAGAGCGACACCACCCTGGTCCTCCCCACCTTCGGGCAGCTACCCGCGCCGATCATCGACGTGCTCGCCCTCCTGCCCACGGGATGGGGATACGGCGCCGCGATCGCCGCCCGTGACAACGCCGGGACGGAAGCGGTCGTCGTGCCGCTGATGGCCCTCCTGACCCTGGGTCCACTGCTGCACATGGGGTGGACCACGCTGACAGCGCGGGCCCTACGCCGCCCACCTCGCCTCGTGACGCCGCGACGCCCTCACGCACCGGGTCATGGGCTGTCGCTTCCGTTCACGACGCCGCAGGTGTCCGCTGTGGTCTCGCGAGAGCTGGCCACCTGGTCGCGGGATCCCGCGCGCGGTGTGGAACTGCGTAGTGCCTGGCTGACCCCGCTGTTGATGGCGCTCATCATCGGGGTCTCCGACTGGAGTTGGGCGCTGCCTCTCGTGGGTTCCGCGGCGGCGGTGTTCGGCGCGATGGTCGCGGTCAACACCTACGCCCTGGACGGCACGGCCCTGTGGCAGCTGCTCACCACACCGGGCGCCCTTCAGGCTGACGTACGCGGCCGGATGGCGGCATGGTTCTTGTTATTCGGCGTACCGTCGATCGTGCTGGCGGCCGTGTTGTGGGCCGTGACCCGCTCTCCGCTGGGCGTCGTCGCCATCAGCGGCGCCATCGCCGCAGCCGCAGTGGCCTGCGCCGTGGCACCGCTGATCGCGCTCCTGATGCCGGCTGTCGGCACCGATGCCCGCGATCGCCGCTACCCTGGACAACGAGCAGGCGATCCGACCGGTGGACAAATGACGATCTTCCCCGTGGTCCTGCTGGGCGCCATTCTCCCCGGCATCATCGGCGCCACCACCGGGGGTCACTTGTGGACGCCGGTGCTCGGGGCCATCCTGCTAGCCGCGGTCAGCCTCTCCCTGACCCCCACCCTCACCGCGCGTCTGCTGCAGCGGCGAGGCGCCAGCCTGCTCGACGTAATGGTCTCCAGCGACGCTGCCCTGTTGCACCGCCCTGCCTGACGGCGAGGCGAAGCTTACTGCGGCGGAGCCGGCGTACGGGTCCGGGTACAGAGTCGGGTACGCCAGTTGTGCAAGAGGTCGGGGCGCGAAGCGTTCGGGGCGCTGCGATGGCGGTCGGTCCGAAGACTCACGTCTGCTACTCACGATGGGTAATCGATGGAGGTGAACTGGCGCCCGGGTCGCGGCCATGAGAGCCGGCTGAACTTGTCTGGGTTGGTGTCGACCGGAGGTGTCGGATTCGGGCAGGGGTGTTCGTAGTCACTGTAAGGGGCAGCGTACGAGGGTGCTGTCGTGGTCACAGGAAGTGATGGGTGATGCATCCGTGCGTCAAGGTCTGCTGGATGTTCGATTTCGTCTGCCCATTGCCGCCGTGATCTTCTCCGAGGTGCCGAACGCGGCTGGGACGGCTACTTCGCGGGCCGGACCGTGCTGCTGGGGCTGGTACCGGTGCAGGTGATGCACGCGGTCTTCGTCAACGTGCGGGTGGCCGATCGACGTTGCCACCTGGGCGGCGGTCAGCGCGCCGACCGCGGGCCGGGCTCTGTGTGCCGGCTCGGGGCGCTCGCTGGCCGGAGGAGCCGGTGGCCCGGCCTCAGGTGTTGACCACGCTGATGAGTGTCCGGGCTGTTGCGGTTGATCATCGAGAGGTGGGGGCATGGCAAAGCTGATTTATGTGAATAACGTTTCCCTTGACGGCTACATGGAGGACGAACGCGGCGCGTTCGCCTGGTTGCCGATGGACGACGAGGTATTCGTTGTCTACACCGATCTCCTGCGGTCCGTGGGCATGTTCCTCTACGGGCGGCGGCTGTACGAGGCGATGGCCGTCTGGGAGACCGACGCCGCTCTGGCCGGGCAGTCCGACCTCATGGCCGACTTCGCAAGCGCCTGGCAGGCAGCGAGAAAGGTCGTGTACTCCACGACGCTCGCCGCGGTGTCAACCGCTGACACCCGACTCGAACGCCGCTTCGACCCCGCCGAAGTACACGAACTGAAGGCCGCGGCCAGCAGCGATCTCACC
Source organism: Micromonospora sp. RV43 (assembly GCF_001029515.1). Lineage (NCBI taxonomy): Bacteria > Bacillati > Actinomycetota > Actinomycetes > Micromonosporales > Micromonosporaceae > Micromonospora > Micromonospora sp. RV43. The sequence goes on from NZ_LEKG01000004.1 coordinate 18,917, forward strand.
GTTGGAGGTGCAAACCTCGCGGCGCAGGCTCTTGAGGCCGGGCTGGTCGACGAGTGTCAGCTGTTCGTCTGGCCCGTGGTCGTCGGCGGGGGTAAGCCGGGCCTGCCGACCGGCATGCGCGTCGACCTTGAACTCCTCGATGAGCGCCGATTCCGAAACGGCGTCGTGCACCTCCGCTACCGCCCTCTCGGGCAGTGAACGACGGCCCTGTCCGAGCGCCAGCGCTTGCATGACGGCGCAGCGCTGAGGGGCTGATCCGACCGGATGAGGTCGACCATCACAACTCCGGTCGCGTCACGTCGCAGTGTGCGGAGGCGTCCAACACCACGTAGAACGAGGTCTTCTCAGGGATCTTGTTCTTCACGGAGCTTCGTCGTGGTGCAGTGTGTCATGCCTGCCGCCGGGATGGCGGTTGCTGGTGTATCGATCGAGCAGGCGTGTGATGACCTGCTCAATTGCTGGTCGGAGTGTCGGATGGCCGGTCGTCGCAGGGGCGGGACCATCCGGTCCTCGCGCTCGCGGCGGCGGTGGCGGGCTGGGTGAGCTACCCCCGCTTTGATGGAGTTCCATCAAAGCGGGGGGGGGAACTCGGAAGGGTGTGTGTCGCCGTCCCGTCCGAGCCCGCGTGAGGGGGTGTCCAGGATGCGTTCCTTCCCGTCGCACGGGATCGCCCCGGTGCTCGCGATTGCCTCATTTGTCCTGCTCGCCGATGTTCGTCGGGCCGCAGCGCTCCGGCCGCCGCCGACCCGGGCACCGGCTCGGCCGCCAGCGCCGCCACGCCCGACGCTATGAAGGACGTCGCGGAGCCGACGAACTGCGTGGACGGACGCGCCGCCGAGAACGGCCAGCAGGTCTTGGTTAGGGCGGGACCATTGGCGTCGAATCGTCCGTTCTGGCGACAGGGCCAGGGTACGAAGTTCTGGGGCGCGTCGGACCGGCGGCAGCCGCCTGCGGCGGCCTCGATCATCGCTGTCTCCCTGTCCAGCCGAGGCGATGTCGTTCGCGTCGAAAGAACTCCGCTCGAGACCGCGGAAGTGCCGAACGCCGCGCTCTTCTTTCTTGGGCTGATCCGTCTCCCCGAACCGGGAGCCTGGCGAATCACCGTGGACATTGGCCCGGATCGAGCCTGTGAACTGACAGAGGCCGGTCCGGTGGCCTCGATTTCGAGACGGGCCGGCCTGACAAGGAGCATCGGCCACCTCTTCCCGTCGGCTGTCGGATCACCGGTCACGCCGTCGGCTTCTGCCTGCCCAGATCGGTGAAGATCCGGGCGGACGCGGCTGCCTGTTTGCGGGCGCAACTCATCGATGCGCCCCCACAGCCGTCGCCGTCGTAGTTCAGGGCGACGATGCGACCGAGTGGGGAGAGACGCATGCCCTTGGTCCTGCCCCGGCCCGGAGCGGGGAAGTCGAGGCCGACCGGTGACGCGTACCCGGTCGCGGCGATGATGTGGTCGTATTTCTCGACGCTCCCGTCGGAGAACTCCACTCGCTCCCCGTCGACCTGGAGGACGCGGGTCGGCATGATCGTGCAGCGGGTCGGGACCGTGGCGGGACTCTTGGTGATGACGAACCCGCGAGGAGCGTCCCCTCTCGTCGAGTAGCGGACGCACGTCCCCAGCATGGCGAGGGGAGAGAGCCGGGAGATCAGCCGCACCCTGCGCCCGGTACACCACGACAGCCGCACGTCGGGCCGCTGCTCGATGATCTCCTCGCAGACCTCGACACCGCTCTGGCCACCGCCGATGACGAGTGCCGACTGGTGTGGCCGAATGCGCGACAGGTCCTGGAGGGTGGAGGCGTGGTAGCAGTTGTCCCCCGTCCAGTTGGTGGGGAGGCGCGGCGTGCCGTAGTGGCCCGTCGCGACGACGACGAACGCGTACGGCGTCTCGCCGTGCGGGCTGGTCACATCCACGTGTGAGTCATGCTCCACGACCTGGCCGACCCGGGTGCGGAAAAGCCGCCGCTGGAGGTCGGCGCGTTCGTCGGACCAGGACTTCAGGAGATCGCGGAACTCCTGGACCGTCACGCTCGGTTTCGTCCTGAACTCGGGGGCGATGCACCATCCCGGATTGACCAGCTCGGTGCTCTCGCGGGTCTTGCCCCACGGCATGGGCTGCCAGATCCCACCCGGTTCGGGGTCCGACGAGTACCAGTCCACGACGTTTCCCCGGCGCGTGAGCTCGCGGACGGCCAGGATGCCGAAGAGGCCGCTTCCGATGACGGCGCAGATGCTGTCCGTTGCCATGCGATCGAACTTCCTTCCGGGAACTGTAGTCCACATGCGACGGTTCAACCATTTCGATGATCGGCCCCCGCGCCAAGGGCCCCTGGATGTGACTATTCGGGCCGTTGGCCTCCTTGCCGCCCCGGCATCGATCGGCAGTCGCCGCCCGGGACCACGCCGCTGCCGTCGCGCCCCGCCGCTGCGCGCCGGCGACGGTGCGACGAAAAGCCGTCGGCGGCGGGGGACCATCGGTCAGGAAGCGCTCCCCCGAACGGACTTTCTCGTCCCGTTCTGGATCATGTCGTGCACGTTGCGCACTGAATCGATGACCGTGTGTGCGTACCGCGATGCACAGGGAAGATGAGCGCCCCGTAGTCGCACACCTGCGCTCCGCGACCGGGCAGCCGCCGGGGATCGATGGTTGACACTGCCGACGGGCATCGAAAAAGTTGAGCCGGCTCAGTTCCGTCGCCGATGTCGCCGCTCGGCTCCCGAACGGGTCCTGAACGTACGAACCGGTCGAACGGTTGCCGTGCCACGGGGGGAAGATGTGACGACGACGAATGCCGGACCCGCTCCGGGCGCCACGGCCGCCTCTCCGCGACAGCTCCGCGAGGAGTTGGTGAAGCTGGTGGATGAGCAGTTGTACGCGTTCCTCCGCGCCGAGCGGGGACGATGCTCGCCGGAGACTCCCCGGAGCGCGGAACTGGTGGACGTCGTGGCCCACATGGTGGCTGCCGGCGGCAAGCGGATCCGGCCCGCGTTCTGCGTCAGCGGACATCTGGCCGCCGGAGGCGAGCCCGGCGACGAGCGCGTGCTCGCCGCGGCCGGTGCACTGGAACTGCTGCACGCCTGCGCCCTGATCCACGACGACATCATGGACGGGGCGACGCGCCGTCGCGGGAGTCCCACCGTCCATCACCGGCACGCCGACGTGCACCGGCGGCTCGGCTGGACGGGTGACGCGCACCGGTACGGCGAGAACGTCGCCATCCTGGCCGGCGACCTGGCCCTGGTCTACGCCGACCAGTTCATCGCCCCGGCGTCGCCGGTCGTCGGCCCGCTGTGGGCACAGCTCAGGTCCGAGCTGATCGTGGGTCAGTTCGCCGACATCGTCGCGGGCGCCGAGTTCGCCGTCGATCTCGACCTGGCCCGGTCCATCGCCGTGGCGAAGTCCGGCCGTTACACGATCCACCGGCCGCTCGAAATGGGCGCCGTGATCGCCGGCCGGCCGGACCTCGCCGCGGCGTTCGCGGCCTACGGGACCGCCGTCGGTGAGGCGTTCCAGCTCCGTGACGACCTCATGGACGTCTTCGGCGACTCCTCGGTGACCGGCAAGCCGCACGGACTGGACTTGGAACAGCACAAGATGACGCTCCTGATCGCCCTGGCCGTGGAGCGCGACCCGGGCATCCGCGATCTGCTCACCGCGGATCCCGGCGACGCCTGCCGGCTGCTCCGCCGGCTGGCGGAGACCGGGGTACGCGCCCGGATGGAGGAGGAGATCGACCGGCTCGTCGAGCAGGGCTGCCGCGCCATCGCCGACGCCCCGCTCGCCGACGGCTGGCGCGAGGAGCTCACCGAGATGGCCCACCTCGTCGCCTACCGGGAACGCTGACCGGCTGCCCGCCTGCGGTGCCGGCCCCCTGACGGGGCGCCGGCGCCCCGCCAGGGGGTGGCCGTCCGCTCGACCGACCCGAGACAACACCTGCGAAGGGAGAACAGAGATGGTGAGCGGTAAGCAGCGTCGCTTGGCCCGCCTGCTCGGAGACGACGGCAGAACACTCCTGGTCGCCGTCGATCACACAGTGACGATGGGGACCGTGGGCGGTCTGTCGGACATGGGGAGGGTGCTCCGGGCCGTCGTCGCCGGCGGCGCGGACGGCGTCGTCACCCACCGGGGCACCGCCGCGCACGAGATGCCGGTGCAGCGGGGTACGGCCCTGATCGTCCACCTCTCCGGCAACACCGACCTGAGCCCCGGATCCGAGGTCAAGACCCGCGTGTGTGAGCCGGAGGCCGCCCTGGCGCTCGGGGCCGACGCGGTGTCCGCCCACGTGACGCTCGGCTGCGGCAGCCCGGAGGACCGGGCGGCACTGGCGAACCTCGGCGATCTCGCCTCGTCCTGCGACCGGCTCGGACTTCCGCTGATGGTGATGACGTACGTGCGGACGACGCCGGACCGGCACGGCCGGGCCGTCGTCCACGCCGCCCGGGTCGCCGCCGATCTCGGTGCCGACCTGGTCAAGACGGCCCACCCGGGCGCGGAGCACGTCAGCGACCTGGCCGGCTCGATCCCGGTGCCCGTCGTGGTCGCCGGTGGCGAGGCGGCGGGTACCTGGGACGACTTCCTCCACTCGGCGAAGAACGCGATGGGGGTCGGGCTGGCCGGCCTGTGCGTGGGCCGGTGGGTCTTCGGCAGCACCGACCCGGCGCGCGCGGTAGCCGAGTTGCAGGCGGTCGTGCACGGCGAGGAGCAGGCGCCGACCGGCGCCGAGGCATGACGGGAATGTCGTTTCGACGGGGAGGACGCATCTGATGGAAGCCGAACTGTGGGCGGACGTCAGCCGACTGAGCGCGGGCGCCACGCCGGCTGCCCTGGCCCACGTACGCACGTCGGCGGTGACGACGGTGCTGGCCCGGCTCGACCAGCTCGCCGACTGGAAGCCGGTGGAACGGACGACGCTCGCCTGCCTGGCGCTGCGGCCCGATGAGCTGGACCTCGGTGACAGCCCGGTCGACCTGGTGGTGGCCGGCACACCGGAGATCCTGCAGGCGTTGCGGCCGACCGTCGGCGGCCGCCGGCTGGGAGTGCGGTGCGAGATCGCCGACGGCGCCGGCATGGACGCCGCGGCCGCGCTGTGCGGTTCCGTGGACGTTCTCGTCGCCGCGTTCGTCGACGACACCAACATCCCGCTCGAACTGCTCCTGGCCCGGGCGCAGGGCACGCGTACCCGGGTGCTGAAGGAACTGGTCAGCAGCGCGGAGGCCGCCACCGTGGTGGGGGTGCTGGAGAGCGGCCCGGCCGGCATCGTGGTCCGGGGAGACCAGCTCGGCGATCTCGACCGGGTCGGCGAGGTGCTGCGGGCACGGCGGGAGACACGCCGCGACATGGTCGCACTCGAGGTGATCCGGGCCGATCCCGTGGGCATGGGGCACCGCGGCTGCATCGACACCGCGACGCTGTTCGGCGAGGACGAAGGCATGGTGGTCGGCTCCACCTCGTCGGGCGGCGTGCTGGTGTGTGCCGAGGTCCACCACCTGCCGTACATGAACCTGCGGCCGTTCCGCGTCAACGCCGGTGCGGTGCACTCGTACGTCTTCGGCGCCGACGAGACCGCGTACATCACGGACCTGCGGGCCGGTGAGCCGGCGTACGCGGTGTCGGCCGACGGCCGGTTCCGCGAGGTCCTGGTCGGCCGGGTGAAGGTGGAACTGCGACCCTTGCGGCTCATCGAGGCCCGGCACGGGGACACCGTCGTCAACGTGCTGCTCCAGGACGACTGGCACGTGCGGGTGATGGGCGCGGAGGGCCGGCCGCTCAACCTCACCGAGGTCCGGCCCGGCACGCAGCTGCTGGGAACGGTCTGCCGGCCGGGGCGCCACGTCGGCATCAAGGTCGAGGAACAGATCGATGAGTTCTGACCTGTCGGTGCCCGGGCGGGTCCGGTCGCCGTGGCAGGTCGCCGTGGGGCTGGCCCGGATCTCCAAGATCTCGGTCTACCTGCACTTCTTCCCGTGGGCGCTGGCCGCCCTGTCGCTCAGCCCGGCGGCGCTGGACCGCCCGGGCGCGATCCCGGCGTTGGTGCTGTTCCTGCTGGCGTCGGCCGGTCTCGTCGCGGCGACCGCGACAGTGGACGACATCGTGGGGTACCGCAACGGCAGCGACGCGGCGAACTACACCCGGCCGGGCTTCCGGCGGGACATCCGCCGCAAACCGCTGCTCAGCGGAGCGGTCACGACGCGCCAGGCGGTCGTCTTCGCGGTGCTGGCGGAGGCGTTCGCGGTGGTCACCGGCATCGCCGGCTTCGCCGTCCTGCACTGGGACGTGCCGCTGTCGGCGGTGGTCGTGTTCGCCCTCGTGACAGTGCTCGGGCCGCAGTACTCCGGCGGGCTGCGGTTCAGCTACCACCTCGGGGGAGCGGAACTGCTGCTGGGCGTCGGGACGCTCGGTGGTCTGCTGTTCCCGTACCTCGCGATCGAGGGCCGCTGGACGTGGCACGCGGCACTCCAGGGCGCGCTCATGGGCCTGTGGCTCGTCATGCTCGTCTCGTGCTCCAACGTGGGCGATCGCGACGGCGACGCCCGGGTGGGCCGGCGCACCCTTCCCGTCGTCGCCGCCATGTCGACGGTGAAGCTCGCGCTTGTCGCGTACCTCATGTCGTCCGTGCTCGTCATCGGGATGTTCGCCCTGGTCAGCACGGAGCCGTGGTGGGCGGCAGCGGCGCTCGCGCCGGCCACGGCGCTGCACGTCGCGCAGATCCACTTCGCGGTGCACGACCGCTGGCAGAGCGCACGGGTCGCCGCGTTCGTGGCGTACGACCTCGGCTTCCTCGGACTGGTGGCGGTGGACCTGCTCGCGCGTTGACCCCCCGGCCCCGCCGTTCCCCGCCCGCCGTCGAAGGACCACCGACATGGCACTGCTCCGACCCTCGCCCTATCACATCGGGCGTCTGTTCCACTGGCACGCCGAACGCCGCCGGCAGACGGTCGTCCACCTCGACCGGCCGCTGGACGTCGTCCCGGACGGCGGCACGGTCTACGACGGCGCGGCGCTGGCCGGCACGGTCACGCTGCTCGCCGACTGTCTGTACGCGGCCGGACTGCGCGCCGGCGACCGGGTCGTGGTGGCCAAGGACAACCACTTCGACATGCCGCTGCTGGCCGCCGCCGCCGCCCGGCTCGGTGCGCTGCCGGTCATGATCGCGCCGATCGCGTCGGTGGAGACGGTGCGGGCCCTGATCGGCCGGGCCCAGCCCACGCTGCTGGTCGCCGGAACCCGGCTGCTCGCGTCCGCCGGGGAGGCGGGCGTCGCGCTCGTCCCTGCCGGGGTCCGCACCATCGCCGTCGGCGCGCCGGTCGGCGACCTGCCCGCCGGTACGCTGACGCTCGGCGACCTGCGCGGCGGCGCTCCGGCCCCGGTGCGTATCGGGGGCGCCGACGAGCCGATGATCTCGACGCACACGTCCGGCACCACGGGCGTGCCGAAGCTGGTGCTGCACAGCGCGAACACGGCGATCGGCCGGTTTCCCGCCCGGATGGAACGGTGCTTCATCCCGTTCCTGACCACCCGGCACAGTGACGTGACGGCGGCCGCCGTCTCGTTCGCGCACATCCGGGTGATGGCGTGGACGGCCTCCCAGCTCAAGATGGCCCCGCGCGGACTGGTGGCCATCTCCGACCCGGGCCTGCCGGTCGTCGAGCGGATGCTCGCCGAGCACCGGCCGACCACGCTGGAGGCCATGCCGAACATGTTCCAGCGGTGGGAGGTGCTGGCCGAGCGGCGCCCCGAGCTGTTCGGCCGGGTACGCCTGTTCGTGAGCACCTTCGACGCGGTGCATCCCCGGACGCTGCGCATGATGCTCAACGCCTCCGGGCGCCGGTTCCCGGTGTGGGGCTGGGGACTGGGCCAGTCGGAGGTCACCGGCATCACCGTCAACCTCTTCACCCGCCGTACCGTGCGCCCGGGCGCACCTGCCGACCGGAGCACCACCGGCTGGCCGGCCGCAGGCGTCCGGATCCGTGTCGTCGACCCGGTGACCGGTCGCCGGCAGCCCCGCGGCCGGCGGGGACTGCTGCTGATCGCCACCCGGGCCCGGTGCCTGACGTACCTGGGTGAGGACGACAGGTACCGAGCCAAGCTGGACGGCCGGTGGTGGAACACCGGGGACCTCGCCGAGCGCGTCGCCTTCGGACGGATCCGCCTGCTCGACCGCGAGGTCGACATGCTGCCCGGTCACAGCTGCCTGGAGCTGGAGAGCATCCTGCTGGACCGGCTGCCGAACGCCACCGACGTGACGGTCCTGGCGCTTCCGGGTGGCCCGCCGGTGCCCGTCCTCTGCATGCGGGACGACCGGCTCGACGCGCGGGAGTGGCGCGAGGCCGGCCGGGGCCTGCCCGAGATGGCCGCCCCCCGGCTGGTGCCGTGGGACGAGGTACCACGGACGGCGACCTGGAAGGTCCGCCGGCTGGCACTGCAGGAGCAGGTCCTCGGCACCAGCCGGACGCCCGGCACCGGCCGGTGGACCTGAGGCGTCAACTCTCGACCCCCTTTTCAGGAACGGAGGTTCCGATGGACTGGCTTCCCCCGGCTCTCGTCGATCTGCCCCGCGTGGCGCCGTCCGTGTCCGCGCCGGCGGACTTCCGCAACGGATGGTTCTGGGCGATCGTGGCGGGAATCGCGGTGTTCTGGATACTCGCCTACGGCCTGTCGATCCAGCGTGCCTTCGTCGACAAGGCCGTCGGCATCCCGGTCGTCATCGTGGCGATCAACTTCGCCTGGGAGTTCGTGCACTCGTTCGTCATCGACCAGGAGCCGGCGCAACGACCGGCCAACTTCGTCTGGTTCTTCGTCGACATCGTCATCGTCACGCAGGTGGTGAGGTACGGGCACCGGGACTTCCCCCGGTTGTCCCGGCGGCTGTTCCGGCGGCTGTTCTTCGGCCTGGTGGCGATCGCCGCGGTGCAGCTCTTCCTCATGGCGCGCGAGTTCAGGGACATCCTCGGCATGTACAGCGGCTGTGCGCTCAACGTCGGCATGAGCGCGGCCTTCATCGTGATGCTGGTCAAGAGGCGCTCGTCGGCCGGCCAGTCGGTGTACGCGGCGATCTGCAAGATGGTGGGGTCGCAGCTCGCCGGGCTGAACGTCCTGATCCTCTTCCCGGACCGTTACCTGGTGCTGTCCTGGTTCGTCATGATGTTGGTGCTCGACATCGTCTACGTCCGCATGCTCTACCGGCAGATCCGGGCCGAGGGGCAGTCGCCCTGGAACCTCAACCGGCCGCCGGTGGGCGTGCCGGCCGCGCCGGTGCCGGCGCCGCGCGAACGGACCGTGGCCGCCTGATGCCGGGGCGCGGCCCCGGTGAGCCCGTCGGATGTCCGACCCGTCCCGTCGAAGGAGTGGACACATGCTGGAGAAGCTGGCCCAACTGACGCTACGGCGCAGCCGGACGGTCCTGGCGCTGTTCGTGGTGCTGGCCGTCGTCGGCGGCGTGGCGAGCGCGACGCTGTTCGACAAGCTGACCGCCGGCGGGTTGGCCGACCCGGGCGCCGAGTCCGGACGGGCGGCGCAGGTGCTGGAGGCGGCCGGGCAGGGCCCGCCCAACCTCACGCTGGTGGTGAGCGCGCCGTCGGGCGTGGACAGCGCCGCGGCGGTCAGCGCCGGCACCGCGCTCAGCAACCGGCTGGCCGCCGAGCCGCACGTCACGAACGTCACCTCGTACTGGACCGCCGGGCGGCCGCCGCAGTTGCGCGGCCACGACGGCGACAAGGCGTTGATCGGCGCGAGCGTCTCGGGAGACGAGACGACAGTGAACCGGATTCTCGACGAACTGGTGCCCCGGTACGAGGGATCGCACGACGGCCTCGACGTCCGGGTGGGCGGCTCGGCGATGTTCTGGAAGGAGACGACCGAGCAGAGCCAGAAGGACGGCACCAAGGGCGAGGCGATCGCGTTCCCGGTGGTGATGGTCGTCCTGGTGATCGTGTTCGGTTCGCTCGTGGCCGCACTCGTGCCGCTGAGTGTGGCGTTCCTGACCATGCTGCTCGGCATGGGCGTGCTGTGGCTGGTCGCCTCGGCGACCGACGTCTCCGTCTTCGCGGTCAGCGTCGTCACGCTGCTGGGTCTGGGACTGGCCATCGACTACAGCCTGCTGATGGTCAGCCGGTACCGGGAGGAACTCGCCCTGGGCCGGGACATGGCCGGAGCGCTGCGGACGACGATGACGACGGCCGGCCGTACGGTCGTCTTCTCCGCCGTCACGATCGTGCTGGTCCTGTCGGGCCTGCTGCTCATCCCGCTGGCGGCCGTACGCAGTCTGGCACTCGGCGCCGTGGTCACCGCCGTGTTGTCCGCCGCCGGCTCGCTCACCGCCCTGCCGGCCCTGCTGGTCGTCCTCGGCCCGCGCATCGAGCGCGGACGGGTGCTGCGCCGGCGGCGGCCGGCCCGCGATGCGGATCCCGAGTCCGGATTCTGGCACCGCCTGGCGACCTTCGTCATGCGCCGCCCGGTCCCGGTCGCGACGGTGGTCGTCGTGTTGTTACTCCTGCTCGGTACGCCGTTTCTGAACATCAGGCTGGGCATGCCGGACGAGCGCTCCATGCCGGAGTCGTCGCAGGCACGCCAGGTGACCACCCTCATCAGGCAGAACTTCGACGGCGCCGAGCTGAACGCCCTTCAGGTCGTCGCGCCCCGCGCCGACCCGGCGCCGGCCGAACTCGGCGCGTACGCCGCCCGGTTGTCCCGGCTGCCCGACGTCGGCCGCGTCGACACCAGCACCGGCAGCTACGTCGGCGGCGCGCTGCGGGTGCCCGCGCAGGAGGCACACCGCCGCTTCGCCCTCGGCGACGGCGTCTACCTGTCGGTGGTGCCGGAGACGGCGGACCCGGACGACGCCCTGCGTCTCGTCCGCGACGTGCGGGGTGCGCCCGCGCCGTTCCCGACCCTGGTGGGCGGGACGGCGGCGGTGAGCGTCGACACCACCGACGTGCTCATCGCCCGGTTGCCGTACGTGCTGGGCCTGGTCGCGGTCGCCATGGTGGTGCTGCTGTTCCTCCTGACCGGCAGCGTCCTGCTGCCCTTCCTCGCGCTGCTGCTCAGCGCGCTCAGCCTGACGGCCACGTTCGGCGCACTCGTCTGGATCTTCCAGGACGGCAACCTGACCGGGCTGCTCGGTGGCTTCACCGTCACCGGCACCATCGCGTCGACGATCCCGGTGATGCTGTTCGCCCTGTCCTACGGGCTCGCCATGGACTACCAGGTGTTCATGCTCTCCCGCATCCGCGAGGAGTACGAGCGGACCGGCTCCGGCACCGCCGCGGTGGCGATCGGGCTCGAACGCATCGGGCGCATGGTCACGGCGGCGGCCGTCCTCATCTCGATCGTCTTCCTGGCGTTCACCGTCTCCGGCATCACCTACATCAAGGCGTACGGCGTGGGCCTGCCGCTGGCCGTGCTCGTGGACGCGACACTGATCCGCGGTGCGCTCCTGCCGGCCCTGATGCGCCTGGGCGGGCGGGCCACCTGGTGGGCTCCCGGTCCGCTGCGGCGTCTGCACGACCGGTTCGGGCTGCGGGAGGCACCCGGACCCGTGCCGCCGACGCTCACCACGTCGGGCGGGGCCGCGGCCGCGACCGGGCAGACCTGAGCCGTCCGGCGAGGTTCGTGAGCAGACGCCGGCCGTTGGCGTGCCGAGGTCTGCCCCCACCCGCCGGGGTGCCGCGGGCCGGGTGGGGCCGCGGGACCCCGGCGGGTGGTCGTCCGTCACCCGCCGGGGCGGTCGTCCCGTTCCAGCGACCGCACCTGGGCCAGCAGGTCGAGATGACGGTAGATGAAGGTGCGGTGCACCCGGGCGATACGTGCGACACCGCTGATGCTGGTGTCACCGCCGTGGGCGGCGACGTGCCGGAGTGCGTCGAGGACGCGTTGCCGGCGGCGCACCGAGTCGGCCTGCCGGGCGGCCGCCAGGGCGGCGGCGTTCTCCCGAGCCGGTGTGCGCGGGCCCTTCATCACGGCCGTCCGACGTTGGCGGCGGGCGACCATGGTCGATTGCGTGTCATGGTGACCTTCCTCAAGACGCGGATCGATGGCTGCGCGTCCAGGATTTCGCACGGTGCCGCGCCATCGCAGGGCCCATCGGTCCACTGTCGAGGGTCTTTCGGCAGGTGGTACCGGCATGCCGGAAGGCAATGGCCGTTCCGCGTGGCCGGATCATCCGTCACGGTCGGCGGGCCTCGGACGTTGGGGTGACGCAGATCGTCTTCTCGGTCAGGACGATATCCGCTGAGCGGGCGGATTCCGGTGAGAGATGACCTTGTTGTGCACGTTGCGCACGCGATTCGTGGTGCTCCGATGACAATGCGTACGAGCAGCGCGGATGAACGATGAGCACTCGACTCGCTACCTGCCGTAGCGACCCCGGCGGCGATCCGGCTGCGTTGACACCGCCTTTCGGGCGTCCGACAGTCACACCACCGGGGATGCAACTGGCATCCGAGGACGCCGGTCCACTGTGGACCACGGGGTTGAGGTGTCCCGGACTCACGGTCGTCGACCGTGAGCGGCTGCCGTCGCTCCCGTCGCTGCTCACCCCCTCGCTGGCAGAAGGTGCGATGGACGCGCTCGATGAGGTGCTCCGGCACGCCCACGTCTGGAACAGCTGGCTCGTCCTGGTCACCGGCTGCGCCGCCCTGGGCGGGCTGATCGTGTCGGCCCGGCGCGGCACGCGCCGGGGGAGCCGGATGCTCGGCGCGTTCGTGGGCGCCGTGCACCTGCAGGTCGTCCTGGGCGTCGCGCTCGGGCTGCTGCTGACCGCCACCGGTGACGAGTTCTTCGCCGGCGACGGCGCGAAGGCCGGCTGGCACGCCGGCCTCGGGGTGGCGGCGGCCGTGTCGGCCACCGCCGCGATCCGGCTGCGCCGACGGCCCGGCCGGGCCTGGCCGGCCGTGCTCGCGGCCGCGACGGCACTGGTCGCGCCGCAGCCGGCACGCCTGCCCCTGATCGTCCTGGGCGTTCTCGCCGCCGTCGGCGCCGCCGCACTGATCGAGCGGCGTCCGCCGCGCGTCCCGCAACCGATGTCACCCAGCCAGGAGTCGAGATGAACGTCCTGATCGTCACCGAGTCGTGCTTCGGCAACACGTCCCGGGTCGCCGACGCGGTGGCCGCCGGCCTGCGGTCCACGGGGGCCGAGGTCACCGTCGCGGAGGCCGCCGCCGCGCCCGCGCTCGACGGCGTGGACCTGCTGCTGGTCGGCGCGCCCACGCACAACATGGGTCTCCCCGGGCCGGCGTCGCGCCGGCAGGCCGCGATGAAGGGCGGCAGCCCGGCCGCCACCGGCGTGACGGAGTGGCTGGACCGGCTGCCCACCGGGTTCGCCGGCCGCGCCGCCACCTTCGACACCGTCACCGGGACCGGATTCTTCTCCGGCTCCGCCGCCAAGGGCATCCAGAAGCGGCTCCGCCGGCAGCGGGTGGACGTGGTCGCCCGGGCGAGCTTCGTCGTCACGGCGACCGAGGGCCCGCTGGCCGACGGCGAACTGGACCGAGCCCGCCTGTGGGGCGCCGGCCTGGCCTGACCGGGGCGGCCCGGTAGACCCTGCGAGAACTGGAGTGTGTGATGGCAGCATCCGCGGACGAGACCCTCGTCGACCGCTTCCATACCGTCCTGCAGCGCCGTTCGGACGTGCCCTGCTACCGGTTCCTCGTCGACGGCGAGGGTCCGGCGCAGATCCTCACCGGCGCCGCCCTCGACCGCCGCGCCCGCGCCACCGCGGTCGCGTTGCGCCAGCGTACGGCGGAGGGGGACCGGGCGCTGATCCTCTGCCCGCCCGGGCTCGACTACGTGGTGGCGTTCTTCGGCTGCCTCTACGCGGGCGTGGTGCCGGTCCCGGCCTACCCGCCGGACCCGGGCCTGCTCGCCCGGATGCTGCCCCGTCTGGCCGGTGTGCTCCGGGACGCCGCTCCGGCGGTCGTTCTCGCCCCGGCCGCGGACGCCGGGCTCGCCGGGCACCTCGCGGCCCTCGCCCCGGAGGCCGGCGCGCTGCCGTGGATCGCGGTGGACGACGTGGACGACGCGACGGCGGGGGAGTGGCGGCGTCCCGGGGTGCGGGGCGACGACCTGGCCCTGCTGCAGTACACGTCCGGTTCCACCGGAAGCCCCAAGGGCGTGATGCTCAGCCACGCCAACCTGCTCGCCAACCTGGCCGCCATCGACGACCGGTTCTTCGACCCCGACGAGCCGGATCCGAGCTGCGTGATCTGGCTGCCGCCCTACCACGACATGGGTCTCATCGGCGGGCTGCTGGAGCCGGCCTACCGCGGGTATCCGGTGACCTTCATGTCGCCCCTGGCCTTCCTGAAGCGGCCCGTCCGGTGGCTGCGCGCCGTCGCCGACCAGCGGGCCACCCACGCCGGCGGACCCAACTTCGCCTTCGACCTGTGCGTCGCGAAGATCCCCGAGTCCGAGCGCGCCGAGCTCGACCTCAGCAACTGGCAGGTCGCCTTCTCCGGTGCCGAGCCGGTCCGGGCCGCGACGCTCGACCGGTTCGCCGACGCGTTCGCGATCAGCGGTTTCCGCCGCACCGCGCTCTACCCCTGCTACGGGATGGCCGAGGCGTCGCTGCTGATCGCCGGTGGCACGCGGGCGTCCGAGCCGTCGCTGCTGCGGGTGCGGGCCGACACGCTGCAACGCGACCGCGTCGAACCGGCCGAGCCCGGCGACGCCGCCCGCACCCTGGTCGGCTGCGGCCCGGTCATCAGCGGGCACCAGCTCGTGGTCGCCGCCCCGGACGAGCGGACGCCGTTGCCGGAGCGCCACGTCGGCGAGATCTGGGTGGCCGGACCGAGTGTGGCGCGCGGCTTCTGGGGCCGCCCGGAGGAGACGGCCGAACGGCTCGGCGCCCAGCTCGCCGACGGTACCGGCCCGTTCCTGCGTACCGGTGACCTCGGCTTTCTCGACGGCGACCAGCTCTACGTGACCGGCCGGATCAAGGACCTCGTGATCATCGCGGGCCGGAACCACTACCCGCAGGACATCGAGCGCACCGTGGAGGAGGCCCACCCGGCGCTGCGCCGCAGCGCCGGGATCGCCTTCTCGGTGGATGCCGGCGACGAGGAGCGGCTCGTCGTGCTCCAAGCGATCAACGGGAGTGCCGCCCACCTCGACACCGGTGAGGTCTTCGCCGCCGTACGCGCCGCGGTCGCCGCGGATCACGGCCTTCAGGTCCACGACATCGTGCTGGTCAGGGCGGGCGGCATCCCGAAGACGTCGAGCGGCAAGCTCCAGCGGTTCGCCGGCAAGCAGGCCTACCTGGCCGGCTCGCTGACCGTGGTGGCGCGGTCGTCCGCGGCGGCCGCCGGCCCCGCTCGGGAACCCGCGCCGGCCGAACGCCTGACCCGGCAACAGTGGGAGGAGCGGATCCTGCGGGAACTCGCGACCCGCCTGCACCTCGACCCCGGGTCGGTCGACCCGAAACGCCCGACAGCGACCTACGGCCTTCAGTCGGTGGACCTTCTCGGCCTGATCGGCGAACTGGAGCAGTGGTCCGGCCGCGCGCTGCCGGCCACGCTCGCCTGGGAGTATCCGACGGTCGAAGCCCTGGCCGGGTTCCTGGCCGGCGACGGCGACGGGACCGCGGCTGCCGCGGGGCCGGCGTCCGCACCACCGCGTACGGAGGGTCCGGAACCCGTCGCGGTGATCGGGATCGGCTGCCGCTTCCCCGGCGGTGCCGACGGGCCGCAGGAGTACTGGCGGCTGCTCGCCGAGGGCCGCGACGCCGTGACCGAGGTACCCGGCGACCGCTGGCGGGCCGCGGACTTCGACGCCAGCCGGTGGGGCGGATTCCTGACCGGTGGCGTCCAGGGCTTCGACCCCGCCTTCTTCGGCATCTCCCCGCGCGAAGCCGCCCGGATGGATCCGCAGCAGCGGCTGCTCGCCGAGGTCGCCTGGGAGGCGCTGGAGGACGCGGGCATCGTGCCGGAGCACCTCGCCGGCTCGCCCACCGGGGTCTTCATCGGCATCGCCACCAACGACTACGCACACCTGCAGTCGCGGCGGCTCGACCGGATCGATGCGCACACCGGGACGGGCAACGCCCTCAGCATCGCCGCGAACCGCCTCTCCTACCTCTTCGACCTGCGCGGGCCGAGCCTCGCCGTGGACACGGCCTGTTCGTCCTCGCTGGTCGCGGTGCAGCAGGCCTGCGCCAGTATCGCGCAGGGTGACTGCACCCTCGCCCTCGCCGGTGGGGTGAACCTCATCCTGTCCCCGGCGCTGGCGATCAACTTCACCCGGGCCGGCGCGATGGCCGCCGACGGGCGGTGCAAGCCGTTCGACTCGCGCGCCGACGGCTACGTCCGAGCCGAGGGCGCCGGTGTGGTGGTCCTGAAGCCGCTCTCCCAGGCGGTGCGCGACGGCGACGCGATCTACGCGGTCATCCGTGGCAGCGCGGTCAACCAGGACGGCCGGACCAACGGGCTGATGGCACCTAACCCGCACGCCCAGGAATCGGTCGTCCGGGCCGCGTACCTCCGGGCCGGTGTCGCGCCCGGCGACGTGCACTACGTCGAGACGCACGGTACCGGCACGCTGCTCGGCGATCCGATCGAGGCGAAGGCGCTCGCCGCCGTGGTCTCCGCGCGCCGTGACCCCGCGCGACCCTGCCTGATCGGGTCGGTGAAGTCGAACATCGGTCACCTGGAGGCCGCCGCCGGCATCGCCGGTCTGATCAAGGTCGCCCTGATGCTGCGCCATCGCCGCGTCCCGGCGAGCCTGCACTACCGCGAGCCGAACCCGCACGTCCCCTTCGAACAACTGCGGTTGCGGGTCGCGGACGCCGCGCAGCCGTGGCCGGCCGGTGACGGCCCGGCGCTGGCCGGTGTCAGCTCGTTCGGCTTCGGCGGCACCAACTGTCACCTGGTGCTCCAGGAGGCGCCGCCGACGGTGCCGGCCGAACGGACGGTCCCCGGCCGCACCCTGGTGCTCACCGTGTCGGCGGCCACCGACGCGGCGGTGCGTGAGCTGGCCGCCCGGCACGCGGCCCGGCTCGCGGAGCCCGGAGCCGAATCCACGGTGGCGGCGTACTGCGCGGCCGCGGCGGTCCGGCGTACCCATCACGCGCGGCGACTGGCCGCCGTGGGCGGATCGGCGGCCGAGCTGGGCGAGGCGCTCGCCGCCCACGCCCGCGGGGTCGACCACCCAGGTCTGGTCACCGGCCTCCGGCGGACCGGCCTCCGGCCCCGGCCGGTGTTCGTCTTCGCCGGGCAGGGCCCCCGCTGGTGGCCGCTGGCCGCCGAGCTGCTGGACAGCGAACCGGTCTTCCGGGACTCGCTGTACCGGTGCGACGCCGCGCTGCGCCAGCACGTCGACTGGTCACTCGTCGAGCAGCTCACCATGGCGCCGGAGCGGTCCCGGCTCGCCGACCCGGGCGTGGTGCAGCCGGCCACCTGCGCGCTGCAGATCGCACTCGCCAACCTGTGGCGGTCCTGGGGCGTCGAGCCGGCCGCTGTGGTCGGACACAGCGTCGGCGAGATCGCCGCCGCGCACGTCGCCGGCGCCCTCGACCTGGACGACGCCCTCCGGGTCGCCCTGCACCGCGGCCGGGTGATCCGCACGGTGATCGGGCGGGGCAAGATGGCCGTCGTCGGCGCGTCCTACGACGAGACCCGGAAGATCCTGGCCCGGCTCGGCGACGGCCTCGTTTCCGCGGCCGCCGAGAACGGCCCCACCTCGACTGTCATCTCCGGTGAGACCACGGCGGTGGAGCGGTTGGCCGGCCTCCTGGACGCCGAGGACGTCTTCTGCCGGATCCTGGAATCCGTCGACTACGCCTCGCACAGCCCGCAGATGGAGCCGCTCCAGCCCGTGCTGCGCGACGCGCTGGACGGCCTCACGCCGGGGCCGGCCGCCCGTACCCTGGTCTCCACCGTCACCGGCGAGCCGATCGAGGGGTCCGCCGTGGACGCCGGGTACTGGGCGACGAACCTGCGTCAGCCGGTGCTGCTCGATCGTGCCGTGGACCACCTGCTCGCGACCGGGCACGACACGTTCGTCGAGATTTCCGGCCACCCCATGCTCGTCGGCGCCCTCGCCGAGAAGCTCGACCTGCGCGACCAGCCCGGCACGGTGGTCGGCTCCCTGCACCGCGACCGGCCCGGCCGCGCCGCGCTGCTCGGCGAGCTGACCGCGCTCTACTGCGCCGGTCTGCCGGTCGACTGGGCCCGGCTGTACGGCGCGGTCCCGCCGGTGATGCCGCTGCCGTCCTACCCGTGGCAGCGGGAACGCTGCTGGGTGGACCAGGACGACGAGGTCCCGCCGGCCGACCGTGCGCTCTGGCAGGCGGTGGAGAGCGGTGACCTGGACGCGTTGCACGGCGTGCTGGGACTCGCCGGCACGGCCCAGCGCGCCGCCCTCGCCACCGTGCTGCCCGCCCTGGCCGCCTGGCGCCGGTCGGCCCACGGCCGCGACGCCGCCGAGTCCTGGCGCTACCGCGTCACGTGGGCGCCCCTGCCGGACGCCCGGGCCACGCCGCTGTCCGGCACCTGGCTGCTGGTGACTCCGGCTACCCCGGGCGGCGCCCACCTCGCCGCCGCGGTCCGCGCGGCACTCGCCGGCCAGAGCGCGACAGTCGTCGACGTGCCGGTCGTCGCCACGGACCGGGCGTCGCTCGCCGCGGCCCTGCGGCGGTCGCCTGAGCCGCCGAGCGGCGTGGTGTCTCTGCTCGCCGTCTCCGACGCGCCGCCGCCCGGCGGCGCCGCCCCGACCCTCGCCCTGGCACAGGCCATGGCCGACACGGCGACGAACGCTCCACTGTGGCTGATCACGCAGGGTGCCGTGTCGACCGGTCCGGCCGACCCGGTCGAGCATCCGGCCCAGGCGCTCGCCTGGGGACTGGGTCGGGTGATCGGCCTGGAGCACCCGCAACGGTGGGGCGGGCTGATCGACGTCGCCGGCCCTCTCGACGGGACCGCTGTGGAACGACTCGCCGTGGCACTGGGAGGTCCGGCCGACGAGGACCAGATGGCGGTGCGGCCGGCCGGGCTGTTCGTCCGCCGACTGGTGCGTTCGCCCGTCGACGAGCCGGCCTCGCCGGCCTACCGGCCCCGCGGGACGGTGCTCCTCACCGGTGGTACCGGCACGCTGGGCGCCGAGCTGGCCCGCCGGCTCGCTCGCGCCGGCGCCGAGCACCTGGTGCTCACCAGCCGGCGCGGTCCGGCCGCGCCGGGCGCCGCCGACCTCGAGACCGAGCTGATCGCGCTCGGCGCCCGGGTCACAGTGGCCGCCTGCGACGTGGCCGACCGGGCCCAACTCGCCACGCTGCTCGACCGGCTGTCCGCCGCCGGCGACCCGGTCCGCTCCGTGTTCCACGTCGCGGGCGACGTCTCGCTGGTGAAACCACTCACCGACACCACCGCCGCCGACCTGGAGCGCGTCGTCGCGGGCAAGGACGCCGGCGCACTGCACCTGCACGAACTGCTGACCGGCCCGCTCGACGCCTTCGTCCTGTTCTCCTCGATCACCGCGGTGTGGGGCAGCGGATACCAGAGCGCCTACTCGGCTGCGAACGCCTACCTGGACGCGCTCGCCGAACACCGCCACGCCCGGGGACTGCCGGCGCTGTCGGTGCAGTGGGGCCCGTGGGCGGCCGGTCAGGCCCATGACGCGCACGAGGACGAACTGGCGCGCCGCGGCCTGCGGCTGATGCCGGTCGAGCCGGCCCTGGCCGAGCTGGACCGGTCGCTCGGCGCGGACCGGCCCACGACTGTGGTGGCCGACGTGGACTGGTCCCTGTTCACCCCGGCCTACGCCATCGCCCGGCCCCGGCCCCTGCTGCGCGAACTGCCCGAGGCGCAGCAGGCCCTGCAGCCGGCCGAGTCGCCGCCGGCTTCGGCCGGGGAGCGCCGCGACGACCTGCGCCGGGCGCTGCTCGCGGTGGAGCCGGGCAGGCGCCGTCGCGACGTGCTCCTCCGCCGCTGCCGGGAGGAGGTCGGCCACGTGCTGAAGCAGGCCCCGCACCGGGTGGACACCACCGTCCCCCTCGCCCACATGGGCTTCGACTCACTGCTCTCGCTGGAGTTGCGCAGGCGACTGGAGGAGCTGGTCGGCGCCACGCTGCCGGCCACGCTCGCCTGGCGGTACCCCACAGTGGACGCGTTCGCGCCGTTCCTC
Organism: Micromonospora sp. RV43; assembly: GCF_001029515.1. Lineage (NCBI taxonomy): Bacteria > Bacillati > Actinomycetota > Actinomycetes > Micromonosporales > Micromonosporaceae > Micromonospora > Micromonospora sp. RV43. The sequence goes on from NZ_LEKG01000004.1 coordinate 39,024, forward strand.
GCAGAGCAGATGGGGATACCCCTGGACGCGGCGCCCGCCGACGACACCGTGCCACCCGTGCCACCCGCGGCGTCCGAGCCGGTCCTCGACGTCGAGGCGCTGAGCGACAGCGACGTCGAGGCGCTACTCCTGGAACGCCTCCAGTCCATCGAGGGGACCCGCAATGAAACCGCAGACGAAAGAGCCTGAGATGACCGCTCCGGACACCTCTGCCGCGACATTGAAGCGCGCCCTCGCGGCGATCGACCAGCTGCAACGCGACCTGGCCGCGGCCCGCGACCAGCGGGCCGAGCCGATCGCCGTGGTGGGCCTCGGCTGCCGCTTTCCGGGCGGCGTGGTGGATGCGGACTCGTACTGGCGTCTGCTCGCGGACGGCGTGGACGCGATCCAGGACATACCGCCGGACCGCTGGAACGTCGACGCGTTCTACCAGAGCGAGGTGGGCCACCCCGGGACGATGACCACCCGCTGGGGTGGCTTCCTGGACCGGATCGACGAGTTCGACGCGGCGTTCTTCGGCATCTCGCCACTCGAGGCCGAAGCGATGGATCCCAACCAGCGGCTGGTCCTGGAAGTGGCCTGGGAGGCGCTGGAGCACGCCGGTCACGCCCGGATGGCCGGCAGCCGCACCGGAGTGTTCGTCGGCGTGCTCGGCAGCGACTACGCGCTCCGCAACTTCCGCCGGCCGGACGAGGTCACGCCGTACGTGCTGACCGGCAACGCGCACAGCATCGTCTCCGGCCGGCTCGCCTACCTCCTCGACCTGCGCGGCCCCGCGGTGTCGGTCGACACCGCGTGTTCCTCCTCGCTGGTCTCGGTGCACCTGGCCTGCCAGAGCCTCCGGTCCGGTGAGTGCGACACGGCCCTGGCCGGTGGGGTCAACGTGATGCTCTCCCCGCTTCCCACGATCGGCTTCTCGCAGTTCGGGATGATGGCGCCGGACGGCCGGTGCCGGACGTTCGACGCGGCGGCGAACGGTTTCGTACGCGGCGAGGGCTGCGGCATGGTGGTGCTCAAGCGCCTCTCCGACGCGCTCGCCGCCGACGACGACGTGCTGGCCGTGATCCGCGGCGGGGCGATGAACCAGGACGGCCGCAGCACCGGCCTCACCGCTCCCAACGTGATGTCCCAGCGTGACCTGCTGCGCCGCGCCCTGGACGCGGCCGGTGTCCGGCCCGAGCAGGTCTCCTACGTCGAGGCGCACGGCACGGCGACGACCCTGGGCGACCCCATCGAGGCGGAGGCGCTGGCGGAGGTCTACCCGGCGGAACCGGGCGCGGAGTGGCACCTCGGCTCGGTGAAGACGAACTTCGGCCATCTGGAGGCGGCGGCGGGGGTGGCCGGCCTGATCAAGGTGATCCTGGCGCTGCGTCATCGGGCGATCCCCGCCCACCTGCACTTCGAGCGGCTGAGCCCGCTCATCGGCCTGGATCGTCCGCCGTTCACCGTGCCGACCCGGCTCACCGAATGGGCGCCCCGGGACGGCCGCCGGATCGCCGGCGTGAGCAGCTTCGGGCTGAGCGGCACCAACGTCCACCTGCTCGTGGAGGAGGGACCGCAGCGGCAGCCGGTGGAGGCGGACGACCGCCGGCCGCTGTCCGTTCTCGCCCTGTCCGCCCGCAGCGAGGAGGGCCTGCGCGCGCTCGTCAGCCGGCACCGCGAGGTGCTCGCCGCCGCGCCGGCCCGGCTGGCGGACCACTGCTGGTCCGCCAACACGGGACGTATGCACTTCGCCCACCGGCTCGCGGTGGTGGCGGGTACCGCGGAGGAGGTGGACGCGGCCCTCGCCGCCGCGACGGAACAGCCCGCACCCGCCGCGGCCCGCGACCCCGAGGTCACGTTCCTGTTCAGTGGCGACGGTGCCGGGAGCCCCGGCATGGCGCGCACCCTGTACGAGACCTCCCCGGTGTTCCGGGAGGCGATCGAGCGGTGCGACGAGCTGCTGCCCGATCCGCTGCTGCCGGTGCTGTTCCCGGCGCGACCGGACGCGGCGGACCTCCGCCGTCCGGCCCGGTCGCAGCCGGCGCTGTTCGCGGTGGAGTACGCGCTCGCCCAGCTCTGGCGCTCGTGGGGGGTGGAACCGGCCGCGGTGCTCGGTCGCGGCGTCGGAGAGGTGGCGGCCGCCTGCACCGCCGGAGTGCTCAAACTGGAGGGAGCGCTGCGACTGGTGACCGAGCGGGCGCGGCTGGCCGAGGCGGGCGCCGCCGGGCTCGACGCCTTCCACCGGGCGGTGGCCGAGATCGGCCAGGCGCCGCCGCGCATCCCGTTCGTGTCCAGCCTGACCGGGGAGTTGCAGCCCTGGGACCGCGCGCCGGGGGCCGAGCACTGGAGTGGGCTGGCCGGTGGTCCGGAGCGGTTCGCCGAGGGTGTGGCGGAGCTGCGCGGTCTCGGGCACCACCGGTTCCTCGGGATCGGCCCGGACACCACCATGCTCGACGATCTCGACGGCGACCTGCTGCGCCTGCCCAGCCTGCGGCCCGGCACGGACGACTGGGAGACCATGCTGGGCGCGCTCGCCGAGCTGTACCGGCAGGGCACCGACGTGGACTGGCTCGGGTTCGACCGCGGCTACCGGCGTACCCGGGTGCCGGTGCCGACCACCCCGTTCGTCCGGACCCGGCACTGGTACGAGTCGGCGTCGGAGACCGACCTGCCCGCGCCGGGGCCCGGGTCGGCGGCCGCCCCGGCATCGGCCGGGGAACCGCTGCTCACCCGGGAGGCGCTGCTGGCGCTGCCACCAGCCGAGCGCTTCGACGTCCTCGCCGATCACCTGGCCCGCGGTGTCGGGGCGGCGCTGAGCTCCGGCTCCGCCGCGCGCCGCAAGGCGGCCGGCGCAGCCGTCCAGGTCGGACTCGACCAGCCGTTCCTGGAGCTGGGCATGGACTCGCTGATGGCGATGGGGCTGCGGAACCAGATCCGGACCCGGTTCGGCGTCACGCTGCCCATCGCCGGCCTGCTGCAGGGGGCGTCGGTCCGCCGGCTGGCGGACCGGATCCTGGCCCTGCTCGACGAGACGGACCCCCCGCCGGCCGCCGACGGCCCAGCCGCCGACGCCCCGGCCGCCGACGGCCCAGCCACCGACGCTCCGGCCGCCGACGACCCGACGGACGCGCTGCTCGCCGAGCTGGAACGTCTGCCCGCCGACGAGCGGCAGGCCCTGCTCGCCGAGGGGAACGACCGGTGAGCCTGCGCCAACGGCTGGCCGGCCTCTCGCCGGAACAGCGCGCACGCCTCGCGAGGCGTCTCGCCGACCGGGAGCGGACCTATCCGCTCTCGGCCATGCAACGTCGCCTCTGGTTCCTCGAGCGGCTCAACCCCGGCACCACCGCCTACCTGGTGCCGGCGGCCGTCCGGCTGTGCGGCCCGCTCGATCGGACGATGCTGAGCGCCGCCGTGGCGGACCTGGTCGCCCGGCACGAGTCGCTGCGCACCACTGTGGTCGAACGGGACGGCGAACCGGTCCAGGTGGTGACGCCGAGCGTGACGATCGACATCGGTGAGGAGGATCTGCGGGCGGCGTCCGACGACGTCGTCGAGGACCGGGTGACCGCGGCCGTCACCGCCCCGTTCGACCTGGCGACCGGGCCGCTGATGCGGTTGCGGCTGTTGCGGGTCGCCGACGAGGAGCACCGCCTGATCGTGGTCCTGCACCACATCCTGGCCGACGGGTGGTCGGTGAGCGTGCTGTTCGCGGAGTTCGCCGCGCTCTACGCCGGGTACCGCGAGGGCCGGCCGGCCGCGCTGCCACCACTGCCGCTCCAGTACGGCGAGGCCGTGCAGCTCGAACCGACCGACGTCGACGACGACCTGCGTTACTGGGCCGATCGGCTTGCCGGTGCGCCACAGGTGCTCGAACTGCCGCTGGACCACCCGCGCCCGCCGGTCGCGTCGTCGCACGGCGACTCCTGGCACTTCGACCTCCCGGCCGGCCCGGTCCGGGATCTCGTCGCCGTCGGGCGGGTCCGCGACGCCACGCCGTTCATGGTGCTGTTCGCTCTGTTCCAGGTTCTCCTGTACCGCTACACCGGGCAGGACGACGTGGTCGTCGGCGTGCCGGTCGCCAACCGGGACCGGGCCGGGCTGGACGGACTGATCGGGTTCTTCCTCAACACCCTGCCGATCCGCACCGACCTCGCCGGCGACCCGAGCTTCACCGAACTGCTCGACCGGGTCCGGGACACCTGCCTGGAGGCGTACGCCCACCAGCAGGTTCCCTTCGACCGGCTGGTGGAGGAGATGAAGCCGGCCCGCGACCTCAGCCGCCCCCCGCTCGTCCAGGTCAGCTTCGCCTACCAGACCCAGCCGGTGCCGGCCGTCGAGGTGGCCGGGCTGAAGATCACCCGGCTTCCGCTGCGCAGCCGCGCGGCGCGATTCGATCTGGAACTGCAACTCGTCGACGACGCCGAGCACGGCGTGAACGCGCTGATCGAGTACAACAGCGACCTGTTCGACGCCACGAGCATCGCGCGGATGGCCGGGCACCTGAGCCGGCTCGCCACCGCGGTGGCGGCCGACCCGGACGCGCCGGTCGGCGCGCTCCCGCTGCTCGGCGACGAGGAACGGGCCGCGCTGCTGGCGCTGGGCGCGGACAGCCGGCGCGACTGGCCGGCCGGCGACCTGGCGCACCGGCGGATCGCCCGCCGGGCGCGGGAGACGCCCGAGGCCGAGGCGATCCGGTTCGAGGACCGCACCCTCACCTACGCCGAGGTGGACCGCCGCGCCAACCAGCTCGCGCACTGGCTGCGCGGGCGGGGCGTCGGGCGGGACGTGCTGGTCGGCCTCTGCCTGGAGCGTTCGCCGGAGACGGTGATCGCCATCCTGGCGGTGCATCGGGCCGGCGGTGCGTACCTGCCGCTCGACCCGGACTACCCGCGGGCGCGGTTGACGTTCATGCTCGACGACTCGCGGACACCGTTGGTGCTCACCGGGTCCGCGGTGCGCGACCGGGTTCCGGCCGGGGCCGCCGTCGTGGCGTGCCTGGACGCGATCGAGGACGAGCTGACCGGGCAGCCGGTGCATCCGCCGGCCGTCGACGTCGCCGACGAGGATCTCGCGTACGTGATCTACACGTCCGGGTCGACCGGCCGGCCCAAGGGCGTGCAGATCCCGCACCGCGCGCTGGACAACTTCCTGCGGTCGATGCGGGATCGGCCGGGGATCGACCGCGACGACGTGCTGCTCGCCGTGACCAGTCTCTCCTTCGACATCTCGGTGCTCGAACTGCTGCTGCCACTGACGACCGGCGCCCGGCTGGTGCTGGTGCCGCGCACGGTGGCCGCCGACGGCCGGGAGCTGGCGCGGGTGCTGGACCGGGCCGACGTCACGATCATGCAGGCCACGCCGTCGACCTGGCGGATGCTCGTCGAGTCCGGCTGGTCGGGCTCGCCGCGGCTGCGCATGCTGTGCGGCGGCGAGGCGCTGCCGCCGGGGCTCGCCGCCGCGCTGCGCCCGCGCGGGGCGGAGCTGTGGAACATGTACGGCCCGACCGAGACCACCGTCTGGTCCGCGGTCTGGCGGGTCGGCCCCGGTCCGATCCTGCTCGGCGAGCCGGTCGCCAACACCGGCCTGCACGTCCTCGACCGGCACGGGCAGCTGGTTCCGCCAGGCGTCCCCGGCGAGCTGCACATCGGCGGCGCCGGGCTGGCACGCGGGTATCTGAACCGCCCCGACCTCACGGCGGATCGGTTCGTCGAGCTGACCGTCCCGGCCGGCCGGTTCTACCGCACTGGCGACCTGGTGCGCCGCCGCGCCGACGGCGGCCTGGAGTTCCTGGGCCGGATCGACCACCAGGTGAAGGTCCGCGGATTCCGCATCGAGCTCGGCGAGATCGAGGAGGTGCTGGCCGCCCATCCGGCGGTCGGCGCGGCGGTGGTGACCGCCCGCGAGCACACCGGCGACACCCGGCTGGTGGCCTACCTGGCCGCGGCCGACGTGCCCGCTGCCCAGATCGTGGCGTTCCTGCGCGAGCGGCTGCCGGAATACATGGTGCCCTCGGCCTTCGTCCACCTGCCGGCGTTCCCGCTCACCCCGAACGGCAAGATCGACCGGGCCGCGCTGCCCGAGCCGGAGTACGGACGCTCCGGCCCGGAGACTCCCTACCGGGCCCCGCGCGATCCGCTGGAGCACCTGGTCGCCGAGGTCTTCGCCCAGCTGCTCGGCATCGAGCGGCTTGGTCTGGACGACGACTTCTTCGCGCTGGGCGGCCATTCCCTCCTGGCCACCCGGGTGGCGACCCGGCTCCGACCGGTGGTCGGCATGGAGCTGCCGCTGCGGGTGATCTTCGAGCACCCGACCGTCGCCGCCCTCGCCGCCCAGTTGCGCGACCGCGGCGCGCGGCCGGCGACCGGCCCGGTGGCCGGCGCAGCGGTCGTGCCGCGCCGCGCCGACCCGGCCGCGCCGGTGCCCCCGGCGACCGCCCAGCGGCGACTGTGGCTGCTGGAGCAGCTCGCCCCGGGCAACCGTGCCTATCTGCTGCCGGCCGCCCTGCTGGTGCGCGGCCGCCTGGACGTCGCCGCCTTCCGCCGCGCCTGCGACGAGGTGATGCGGCGGCACGAGGTGCTGCGCGCGGTGTTCCCCGAGATCGACGGCAGGCCCTGGCTGGTGGTGCGCCCGGAGATGCCGGCCGAGCTGGTGGTACACGACCGTACCGAGGGTGCGGAGGCCGAGCTCACCGAGCGGTTCTTCGACCGGCCGATCGTCCTCGCCGAGGGGCCCCTGCTGCGCTGGGAGGTGCTGCGGCGCACCGACGACGAGGCCGTGGTACTGCTCGCGATGCACCACATCGTCTCCGACCAGTGGTCGCTGGGCGTGCTGCTGGGCGAGGTCCTGGCGCTGTACGCCGCGTACGCCGCCGGCGCGCCGAGCCCGCTGCCCGCCCTGGAGATCCAGTACCCGGACGTCGCCCGCTGGCAGCAGGACGAGCCCACCGACCCGGCCGGCCTCGACTACTGGGTCGGGCAACTGCGCGGGGCGCCCGCCGAGCTGAACCTGTCCCTGGCCCGGCCCCGGCCACCGGCGAAGACCTATCGGGGCGGCGCGCTGCACCTGACCGTACCCGCCGAGGTGGTACGTGACCTGCGCGCTCTCGGCCGCGCCGAGGGGGCCACCCTCTTCATGGCGCTGGCCGGCGCCTTCCAGGTCCTTCTCGGCCGGCTCGGCGGCACCGAGGACGTAATCGTCGGCACGCCGGTGGCCAACCGGCGGCTGCCCGAGCTGGAACCGCTGATCGGCCTCTTCGTCAACACCCTCGTGCTGCGTACCGACCTCTCCGGCGACCCCACCTTCAGGGAGCTGCTGCGCCGGGTCCGGCAGGTCTGCCTGAACGCGTACGAGCATCAGGACGTCGCGTTCGAGCGGCTCGTGGAGGCGCTGCGGCCGGAGCGCAGCCTGGCCCGTACGCCGCTGTTCCAGGTCGGGTTCGCGCTGCAGAACGTCCCCTTCCCGGGGTGGAGCGGCGGCGGCCTGCGGGCCGAGTCGCTGCCGGTGCACGCCGGCGCGGCGAAGTTCGACCTGGAACTCCTGCTCACTGAGGACGGCGACACCGTCCACGGCCGTCTCGAGTACAGCCTCGACCTCTTCGACGAGGCGACCGCCGGACGCATCGTCCACTACCTCCAGGTGGTGCTGGCCGCGATCGCCGCCGATCCGGACCGGTCGATCGGCCGGCTGCCGCTGCTCGACGAGGCCGAGCGGCGGGAGGTTCTGGCGCTGGGCGACGGCGGTCACCGCGAGTGGCCCGGTGCCGGCCTGATCCACGAGCAGTTCGAGGCTCAGGCCAGGGCGACTCCGGACGCCGAGGCGGTGCGCTTCCGGGACGAGCGGCTCAGCTACGCCGAACTGGACCGCCGCGCCAACCAGCTCGCGCACCGCCTGCGCCGGCTCGGCGTGGGCCGGGACGTGCTGGTGGGCGTGTGCCTGGAGCGCTCCGTCGAGATGGTGGTGTCGCTGCTCGCGACGCTCAAGGCCGGCGGCGCCTACCTGCCGCTGGACCCCGCTCTCCCGCAGTCCCGAACGGTGTTCATGCTCGACGACGCCCGGGCGCCGGTGCTGCTCACCCACAGCCGCCTGGCGCCTTCGCTGCCCGCGCTCGACGCGCACGTGCTCTGCCTGGACGACGTGGCCGCCGACCTCGCCGGTGAACCGGCGTCGTCGCCCGGCGTGCGGGTGGACGGCGAGGCCCTGGCCTACGTGATCTACACCTCCGGCTCCACCGGGCGGCCCAAGGGGGTCATGAACGTCCACGCCGGTATCCGTAACCGGCTGTTGTGGATGCAGGACGAGTACCGGCTCGACGCCACCGACCGGGTGCTGCAGAAGACGCCGTTCTCCTTCGACGTGTCGGTCTGGGAGTTCTTCTGGCCGCTGATGACCGGCGCGTGTCTGGTGGTCGCCGTGCCGGACGGGCACCGCGACGCGCGCTACCTGGTGGAGACCATCCGCCGGGAGCGCATCACCACTGTGCACTTCGTCCCGTCGATGCTCCGGGTCTTCCTGACCGAGGACGGTGCGGCGGACTGTCCCAGCCTGCGCAGGGTGCTCTGCAGCGGCGAGGCCCTGCCGCGTGAGCTGCAGGAGCGGTTCTTCGCGGTCGCGGCGGCCGAGCTGCACAACCTGTACGGCCCGACCGAGGCGGCCGTCGACGTCACCGCCTGGGCGTGCCGCCGCGACGGCGACCCGAGGCCCGTGCCGATCGGCCACGCCATCGCCAACACCCGGATCCACGTCCTCGACCACCTGTTGCAGCCGGTACCGGCCGGCGTCGCCGGTGAACTCTGCATCGCCGGCCGGAACCTGGCCCGGGGCTACCTCAACCGGCCGGACCTGACCGCGGAGCGGTTCGTCGAGCACTCGTTCGACCCGGCGCTCGGCCCACGGCTCTACCGCACGGGCGACCTGGCGCGGTTCCGCGACGACGGCGCGGTCGAGTATCTGGGCCGGCTCGGCCATCAGGTGAAGCTCCGCGGTCACCGGATCGAGCTGGGCGAGATCGAGCAGACGCTCACCGCCCATCCGGCCGTCCGCGAGGCCATCGTCACCGCTCGGCCGTACGGGGTTGACCAGCGGCTGGTGGCCTACCTGTCCGGCGACGAACCGCCCACAGCGGGCACGCTCATCGCCCACCTGCGGCAGCGGCTGCCCGACTACATGGTGCCGGCCGTCTTCGTCCCGCTGCCGTCGTTCCCGTTGCTGCCGAACGGCAAGGTGGACCGCGGGGCACTGCCCGAACCGGAGCTGTCGCGGCCCGACCTGGCCAGTGCGTACGAGGCGCCGCGCGACGAGCTGGAGCGGACCGTCGCGGCGGCCTGGACCCGGCTGCTCGGCATCGAGCAGGTGGGTGTGCACGACAACTTCTTCGAGCTGGGCGGCCACTCACTGCTGATGGCGGAACTGCGCGGCGTCCTGCGGGACGCCCTCGGCCGACCCCTCACGCTCGTCGAGCTGTTCCAGTACCCGACCGTGCGCGCACTGGCCGAGCACCTGGCCGCCGGCTCTGCCGCCGATCCGCTGGCCGCCACCCGCGAGCGGGTGACCGGCCGGCGTGCGGCGCTGGCGGAACGCCGCCGGCTCGCCGCGCGCCGGGCGGAGATCCGTACCGAATCCCCAGGGGAGTGACAGTGAGCGACTCGACCGACGACCTGTCCCAGGTGGCCGTCATCGGCATGGCGGGACGCTTCCCGCAGGCCCCCGACGTGAACGCCTTCTGGGCGAACCTGGTGGCCGAGCGGGAGGGCATCTCCTCCTTCTCGGCGGACGAACTACGCGCGGCCGGGGTCGATCCCGCGCTGGTGAGCCGGCCCGGTTACGTCCGCGCCAAGGGCGTACTCGACGGCGCGGACACGTTCGACGCCGGCTTCTTCGGATACAGCCCCCGCGAGGCGGAGCTGATGGATCCCCAGCACCGGGTTCTGCTGGAATGCGCCTGGGAGGCGCTGGAGTCGGCCGGCTACGACCCGCAGGCGTTCCCCGGCCGGATCGGAGTCTTCGCCGGCGCCAGCCTGAACACCTACCTCCTCTACAACCTGCTCGCCAACCGCAGCGTCGTCGAGGCGCTCGGCCCGTACCAGACCCAGCTCGCCAACGACAAGGACTTCCTGGCCACCCGTGCCGCGTACAAGCTCGGGCTGCGCGGGCCCGCCATCACCGTGCAGACCGCCTGTTCCACCTCGCTGGTGGCGGTCCACCTGGCCTGCCAGAGCCTGCTGTCCGGTGAGTCCGACATCGTGCTGGCCGGCGGGGTGTCGGTGAACGTCCCGCTGCGCAGCGGATACCAGTACGAGCCGGGCGGCATCCTGTCCGCGGACGGGCACTGCCGGCCGTTCGACGCCGCGGCCGGTGGCACCGTCATCGGCAACGGTGTCGCCCTGGTGGTGCTGCGCCGGCTCGCGGACGCGCGCGAGCACGGCGACATCGTCGACGCGGTGATCCGCGGCTCCGCGGTGAACAACGACGGCGCGCTCAAGGTGGGCTACACCGCGCCCGCCGCGGAGGGCCAGGCCGAGGTGATCGCCGAGGCGCTCGGCGTCGCCGGCGTCGCCCCCGAGACGGTCGGCTACGTGGAGACCCACGGCACCGGCACGGCGCTCGGCGACCCGATCGAGATCGCCGGCCTCACCCGCGCCTTCCGGCAGGGCACCGCGGCGAGCGGCTTCTGCGCGATCGGCTCGGTGAAGGGCAACATCGGCCACCTGGACGCGGCCGCCGGCACGGCCGCCCTGATCAAGGCGACACTCGCCCTCAAGCACGAGGCCATCCCGGCCAGCCTGCACTACGACCGGCCCAATCCGGAACTGGCGCTGGAGGCGAGCCCGTTCTACGTGAACGCCGTGCACCGGCCGTGGCCCCGCACCGACGAGCCGCGGCGGGCCGGGGTGAGTTCGTTCGGCATCGGCGGGACCAACGCCCACGTGGTGCTGGAGGAGGGGCCCGTGGACGTACCGGCGGAGCCCGGCCGTCCCTGGCAGCTGCTGCCGCTGTCGGCGCGCACCGGGGCCGCCCTCGCGCAGGCCGCCGGGCGGCTCGCCGACCACATCGAGGCGCATCCGGACGAAGAACTCGCCGACGTGGCCTTCACCCTGGCCACCCGCCGCCGGGCCTTCGAGCTGCGGCGGCCGGTGGTGGCCGTCGACCGGGCCGACGCGGTGCGACGGCTGCGCCAGGCCGCCGAGGACAGGGCGCCGGGCACCACCGGCCGGCCGGTGAAGGTGGCCTTCCTCTTTCCGGGACAGGGCACCCAGTACGCCGGCATGGCCCGCGACCTGTACGACGAGGACCCGGTCTTCCGGGCCGAGCTGGACCGCTGCCTCGACCTGTTCCCCCCGGCGGTACGCGCGGCGCTGTTCCCGGCCGGCGAGTCGCTGGCCGGCCTGACGGAGACCGAGCTCACCCAGCCCGCCCTGTTCGCTGTCGAGTACGCCCTGGCCCGCACCCTCATCGCGGCGGGCGTCGAACCGCACGCGCTGGCCGGCCACAGCATCGGCGAGTACGTCGCCGCCTGCCTCGCCGGTGTGTTCCGCCTGGAGGACGCCGCCGTCCTGGTCACCGCGCGTGGCCGGCTTATGCAGGCCACGCCGCACGGCGCGATGCTGGCCGTCTTCCTGCCCGAGGACGAGACCGTGGAGCTGCTGTCCGACCGGCTCAGCCTCGCCGCCGTCAACGGCGCCGCGCTGTGCGTCGCCTCCGGCCCGGCCGACGCGGTTGACGACCTGGAACAGCAGCTCAAGGCCCGGGGCGTCGGCTGCCGACGGCTGCACACCTCGCACGCCTTCCACTCGGCGCTCGTCGAGGGCGCGGTGCGACCGTTCGTCGAGGAGGTCCGCGGGATCGCCCTGCATCCGCCGACGATCCCGATCTGCTCCAACCGCACCGGGACGTGGCTGGAGGGCGGCCAGGCCACCGACCCGGAGTACTGGGGCGCGCACCTGCGCTCCACCGTGCGCTTCGCCGACAACCTGGGCACCCTGCTCGCCGATCCCGACCTGATCCTGCTCGAAGTCGGCCCCGGTGACTCGCTGACCACCTTCGCGCGGCGGCATCACCTGTGGACCGCGGACCGCGTCGTGGCCGGCACCATGCGCCGGCCCGGTGAGAAGCGGGCCGACCGGCAGGCCCTGCTGGAGGGGCTGGGCGCGATCTGGGCCGCAGGCGCCACACTCGACTGGACCGGTCTGTGCGAGGCCGACCGCCGACGGCGGGTACGCCTTCCCTCGTACCCGTTCCAGCGCCGCCGCTACTGGGTGGAGCCCGAGCGCCCGGAGACGTCCGGCCCGGCCTCGCCGCCTGCCTCGTCGTCGACCTACCGCCCGAGCTGGCGACGGCTGCAACCGGTCCGCCCCCGCGCCGAAGCGGGCCCCTGGCTCGTGCTCGGTGCGGATCTGCCCGAGGGCCGGGCCCTCGCCGAGTCGCTGCCCTCCGTCGTACGTGTCCACGCGGGAGCCGGGTTCGCGCAGGGCGGCCCGGACGCGTTCACCGTCGACCCGGCCGACCGGGACGACTACCGGCGGCTCCTCGACGCGCTCGGCGATCGCCCGCCGGCCCGGGTCGTGCACCTGTGGAGCCTGGCCGTGGAACCCGGCACCGACCTGGACCGTGCCGAGGCCGTCGGGTTCCACAGCCTCCTGGCGTTAGCGCAAGCGCTCGCCGACCGGGCGGAGCATCCGGCGCTCACCATCGAGGTGCTGACCCGGGGCGTGTTCAGCGTGACCGGCGACGAGTGCCTGCAACCGGAGAACGCCACGGTGATCGGCCCGTGCACCGTCGTCCCGCAGGAGGTTCCCGGTGTCACCTGCCGGCTCCTCGACGTCACCGGGACGGGCGTCGAGTCGCTGGCCGACGCCGTGCGGTCGGCGCCGGACGAGCCGGTGCTGGCCAGGCGGGGCAGTCACTGGTGGGCCCGGAGCTTCGACGCCGTCGACCTCGACCCCGGCCCGGCCACCGGCCGGCTGCGCGACCACGGCGTCTATCTCATCACCGGTGGTCTGGGCGGTATCGGCCTGGCGCTCGCCGAACACCTGGCCCGTTCCGTGCGGGCCCCGGCGATCGGTCTCCTCGGGCGCACCCCCGTCCCACCCGAGGAGACCTGGCCGCTGTGGTTGGCCGAGCACGACGCCGACGACGCCACCAGCATCCGGATCCGGCGCATCGAGGAGCTTCGCCGGCTGGGTGCCCGTGTGGTGGCGCTGCACGCCGACGTGACGGACCTCGCGCAGACCTCCCGCGCGGTCGACGAGCTGCGGGCCCGCTTCGGCGCGCTGTCCGGCGTCGTCCACGCGGCCGGGCTGCCGGCGAGCGGTCTGCTCGCCGGGAAGTCGCGGGCCGACGCCGACGCCGTCCTCGCCGCCAAGACACGCGGCACCCTGGTCCTGGACTCGGTGTGCGGCCGGGATCCGCTCGACTTCTTCCTGCTGTGTTCCTCGCGTACCGCGATCCTCGGCGGGCCGGGCCAGCTCGACTACTGCGCCGCCAACGCCTTCCTGGACACGTTCGCCGCCGGTCGGGACGGGGTGACGGCCGTCGCGTGGGACACCTGGCGCGACACCGGGATGGCGGCCGACCCGGCCGGCGGGGTCGACGTCGGCCATCCGCTGCTGCAACGCCGCCTGCGAAGCACCCCGACCGTCGAGACCTTCCGCACCACCATCACCACGGCCGACAGCTGGATCGTCGACGAGCACCGGATGCAGGGGCACGGGCTGGTCCCGGGCACCACCTACCTGGAGATGGTCCGGGCCGCGGTGGCACGGCACGCCGACGGCCGGGAGATCGAGTTCCGCGAGGTGCTCTTCACCTCTCCGGTGATCGTCCCCGACGACCAGGAGCGCGAGATGCTCACCACCGTCGAGCGCGGCGACGACGGTGTGCTGAGGTTCCGCGTGTACAGCCGGGGGGCCGCGGGACGGCAGGAGCACTGCGCCGGCACGGTCGTGCTGCACGACCCGGTGCGACGGTCACCAAGGACGGCCGGCGACCTGCTCGCCGCCTGCGACGTCCAGGAGGTGATCGAGGGGGAGGCCGCGCTCCGGCACCGGTTGCGCCTCGACTTCGCCGCCGACGGCGGGCTCATCCGGTTCGCCGTGCACGGCCGGTGGCGCAGCCTCAGCCGCGTCCACGTGGGCACCACGGGCATGGTCGCCGACCTCGAACTGCCCGAGCGGTACGCCGGGGATCTGGACACCTACCTGCTGCACCCGGCCCTGCTCGACGTGGTCGGCGGCGCGTCGCGGGTGTACGCCGCCGAGGGCTACTACCTGCCGTTCTGGTACGGCAGCCTGCGGTTCGTCCGGGGCCTGACCAGCCGGATGGTGTGCCACATCCGGGTCAAGGAGAGCGACCACTCGTCCGGCGAGACGCTCACCTGCGACGCCGACGTCCACGACGAGCGGGGCCGGCTGCTCGTGCAGATGCGCGACTTCATCATGAAGCGCATCCACGAACCAGCGGCGATGCGTGACGAGGTGGAGCGCGCCGCGTCCGTCCCGCCGGTGCCCGCGCCGACCGGCCTGGCGGCCCTGACGGACCCGGCCGGCGGGTTGACGGTGGCCGAGGGCACCGACCTGTTCGACCGGATCCTGGCGGCCGACCCGTTCTGCGCCCAGTTGGTCGTCTCGACCCGCGACCTGGCCGCGGCGCAACGGGCCGCCGCGGCGATCGACCCGGCCCGGCTCGCCGCCGAGCTGGCCGAGGCGGTCGCGCCGTCCGTCCTGCACCCCCGCCCCGACCTCGACGTGCCCTACGAGGAGCCCGCCCCGGGCGCCGAGACGGACATCGTCGCCATCTGGCGGGACGTGCTCGGCATCGACCGGATCGGCCGCAACGACGACTTCTTCGCGCTGGGCGGCCACTCCCTGGCCGCGGTCCAGATCGGCACGAAGCTGCGCGCCCGGTTCGGGGTGGAGCTGACCCTGCGCGACTTCTTCGACCAGCCCACCGTGGCGAACACGGCCCGGCTCATGGCCGGCGCCGCGGACGTGCCGGCACCGGCGCCGATCGAGCCCATCGCCGACGGCGTGGACGAGCTCTCCGACGACGAGGTGGACGCCATGCTGCGCGAGCTGCTGGCGGCCGAAGGGGGAAGCGAGGCATGACCATGCCCGATCTGGACGGCCTGTCCGTGGCCGAGAAGCGGCGCCTGCTGGCCGAGCGGCTGCGCGCGCGACGCGAGTTCCCGCTCTCCTTCCCCCAGCAGCGGCTCTGGTTCCTGGAGCAGCTCGTGCCGGACGGCGCCGCGTACAACGTGCCGATCGCGGTGCGGCTCGACGGGCCGCTGGACCTGGAGGTGTGGCGGCGCTGCTGCGACGAGATCGTGCGCCGGCACGCCGCCTTGCGTACCACGCTGGCCGAGGTGGAGGGGCAGCCGGTGCAACGGGTCGCCGCCACCGGGCGGGCCGACCTCGCCGTGGTCGACTGCGGCGGTGACGACGTTCAGCGGCTGGTCCAGGAGGAGGTACGCCGGCCGTTCGACCTCGGCACCGGCCCGTTGCTGCGGGTGCGGTTCTTCCGGGTGGCACCGTGGGAGCACGTCCTGGTGCTCACCGTGCACCACATCGTCGCCGACCTCTGGTCGGTCGCGGTGGTCGTACGTGAGCTGGTCACCCTCTATCCGGCGCTGCGGGACGGCCGCCCGTCGCCACTGCCGGACCTGCCCATCGAGTACGTCGACTTCGCCGCCTGGCAGCGCCGTCAGCTCGAAGGCCCCGGTCTCGCCAAGGACCTCACGTACTGGACGGCGGCTCTGGACGGTGCGCCGCCGGTGCTCGACCTTCCCACCGACCGGCCGCGGCCGCCGGTGCAGACCTCGCGGGGCGGCTCCACGGCGTTCCGGCTGCCCGGTCCGCTGACCGAACGCCTGCGCGCGGTGAGCCGCCAGGAGGGCGCGACGCCGTTCATGACTGTGCTCGCCGCGTTCGCCGTGCTGCTGTGGCGCTACAGCGGTCAGGACGACATCGTGGTCGGTGCGCCGATCGCCAACCGGACCCGGCCGGAGGTCGACGGACTCGTCGGCTTCTTCGTCAACACGCTGGCGCTGCGCACGGACCTCACCGGCAACCCCACCTTCCGCGAGCTGCTGTCCCGGGTCCGGGCCGCGTGCCTCGGCGCGTACGCGCATCAGGACCTGCCGTTCGAGCGGCTCGTCGAGGAACTGCACCCGCAGCGGGACCTGTCCCGGTCACCGCTGTTCCAGGTGTCCTTCGTGTTCCAGAACATCGAGGTGCCGGAGCTGGACCTCGGCGGGCTCCGGGTCACCCCGTACACCGTCCCCAGCACGACCGCGCGCTTCGACCTGGAGTTGCAGGTCTTCGACCGGCCGGACGGGCTGGGTGGCTGGTTCGAGTACAACGCCGACCTGTTCGACGGCACCACCGTCGAGCACATGTCGAAGGCACTGCACCGGCTGGTCGAGCACGTCACCGAGGCGCCGGACCGCCCGATCGCCCAGCTCGACCTGCTGACCGAGGAGGAACACCACCGGCTGGCGCGCGAACCCAACGACACCCGCCGCGAGTGGGCCGACCTGTCCTGGGCGCACCTCGAGGTCGCCACCCGCGCGCAGGCCGACCCCGAGGCCGAGGCGCTGCGCTGCGGCGACCGGTCCCTGACCTACGCCGACCTCGACCGCCGGGCCAACCAGCTCGCGCATCACCTGCACCGGCTCGGCGCCGGGCAGGGCGACCTGGTAGGGATCTGCACCGAGCGCAGCCCGGAGATGCTGGTGGCGATGCTCGGCACGCTCAAGGCCGGGTGTGCCTACGTCCCGCTCGACCCGGCGTACCCGGCCGAGCGCCTCGCGTTCATGATGGCCGACTCGGGGCTCAAGACCCTGCTCACCGAGGGCGACCTCGCCGACCGGCTGCCGGAGCCACCGGCCGTGATCGTCCGCCTCGACCGGGACGCGGACGTGCTCGCGGCCGAGGACACGGCGCCACCGGAGGCCGAGGTCGCCGGGGACGACCTGGCCTACGTGATCTACACCTCCGGTTCGACGGGGCGACCCAAGGGCGTGCAGATTCCGCACCGGGCACTGGCCAACTTCCTGCGTTCGATGCGCGAGCTGCCGGGGATCACCCCGGCGGACACCCTGCTCGCCGTCACCACGCTCAGTTTCGACATCTCGATGCTGGAGCTGCTCCTGCCGCTCACCACCGGCGCGCGGGTGCATCTGGTCAGCCGGGAGGTGGCCGCCGACGGCACCCGGCTCGCGGCGGCGCTGGCCGCCTCGGGGGCCACCCTGATGCAGGCCACGCCCTCGACGTGGCGGCTGCTGCTGGACGCCGGATGGGCGCCACCGGCCGGGTTCCGGATGCTCTGCGGCGGTGAGGCGCTCCCCGAGGACCTGGCCCGGCGGCTGACGGGCTCCGGCGCGGAGCTGTGGAACATGTACGGGCCCACCGAGACCACGATCTGGTCGGCGGTGTCGCGGGTGACGGGCGAGATCCGGCTGGGCGAGCCGATCGCCAACACCGAACTGCACGTCCTCGACGCGCACGGCCGGCTGGTGCCGCCCGGCGTACCCGGCGAACTGCACATCGGCGGCGCCGGCCTGGCCCGCGGCTATCTCGGCCGGCTCGAACTCACCGCCGAGCGGTTCGTCGCGCACCCCTTTCCGATCGGACTGGGTGACCGGCTCTACCGCACCGGAGACCTGGTGCGGCGCCGCGCCGACGGCGGCCTGGAGTTCCTCGGCCGGATGGACCACCAGGTGAAACTGCGGGGGTTCCGGATCGAGCTGGGTGAGATCGAGACGCTGCTGGCGCACCAGCCGGCGGTCCGGCAGGCGGTCGTCCTGGTACGCGAGGACACCCCGGGGGACCAGCGCCTGGTGGCGTACGTCGTGACCGACGAGCTGCCGGCTCAGCCGGACGAGCTGGACCAGTGGCGCAGCATCTGGGACTCCGCGTACGACGAAGCGGCGCCGGAGGTCGACCCGACGTTCGACATCAGCGGCTGGAACAGCAGCTACACCGGTGAGCCCATCCCGGCGGCGGAGATGCGTGACTGGGTGGACCGGACCGCCGAGCTGGTGCTGGAGCGCGCCCCACGGGGGGTGCTCGACGTGGGCTGCGGCACCGGCCTGATCCTGCACGCCGTGGCGCCGCACTGCCAGCGCTACTGGGGCACCGACTTCTCCACCGTCGCCCTGGACCGGCTGCGCCACTCGGCCCGGTACCCCGGCGACGTCCAGCTGCACGAGTGCGCCGCCGACCAGCTCGACCGGCTGCCGGACCAGCTCTTCGACGTCGTCCTGCTGAACTCGGTCGTGCAGTACTTCCCGGACGGGGAGTACCTGGCACGGGTGATCGAAGGAGCACTGCGCCGGCTCGCCCCGGGCGGTGCCGTGGTGATCGGCGACGTCCGCAGCCTCCCGTTGCTGGAGGCCTTCCACACGTCGGTGGAGCGCTACCGGGCCGAGGCCGGCGACACCGAGGGGACGCTCGCCGCGCGGGTACGCCGCCGGGTGGCGGAGGAGGAGGAGCTGGTCATAGACCCGCGCTACTTCCGGGCCCTGCGGAACCGGCTCCCCGGCATCGCCGACGTCCGCGTGCGGCCCAAGCGCGGCCGGTTCGACAACGAGCTCACCCGCTTCCGGTACGACGTCGTCCTCACCGCCGGCCGGCCGGCTCGTCCGGCGCCCCACCCCTGGCAGGAGTGGACGTCGACGGAGGCGTTGCGCGCGCAGCTCGGCGACGACGTCCTCGCCGTGCGTGACGTGCCGAACGCCCGGGTGCTGCCGAGTGGTGGCGTCGACCCGGAGGACCTGGTCCGGTTCGCCGAGGCGGCCGGCTACCGGGCCGAACTGGACTGGTCGGACCACGGCCCGGACGGCGCCTACCACCTTGTGCTGCGCCGGCCCGGCGCGGCGGACCACCCGGTCGCCGCGGCGGAGCCACCGCCCGCGGACCTGCCGCTGTCGGCATATGTCAACGGCACCTCCGCCCGCCGTGCCCGGAAGCTGCAACCGCGACTGCGCGCCGCGCTCGCCGAACGGCTCCCGGAGTACATGATCCCATCGGCGTACGTGTTCCTGGACGAGTTGCCGCGCACGCCCAACGACAAGGTCGACCGCAGGGCGTTGCCCGCCCCCGACCTGCTGCGCCCGGATCCGCGCAGGCCGTACGAGCCGCCCCGCGACGACCTGCAGCGCGCGCTCGCCGAGATCTGGGCCGAGCTGCTCCGGGTGGACGGACTCAGCGTCCACGACGACTTCTTCGAACTGGGCGGCCACTCGCTGCTGGCCACCCAGGCCATCTCGCGGATGCGGGCCCGCCTCGCCGTCGACGTGTCGCTGCGCGACCTGTTCGAGCATCCGACCGTCGCGACGCTGGCCGGGTGGTTGACCGCGCGTGGTCCCGTACCGGCCGCCGTGCCCACCGCCGTCGAACCGGTGCCCCGGGGCGGGGAGCTGCCGCTGTCGTTCGCCCAGGAGCAGCTCTGCGTCGACTTCCCGATCCCGCCGCAGGACGCCTACCACACGGTGGTGACCGCCGCCCGCCTGCGCGGAGCGCTGGACGAGGAGGCCCTGGGCCGGGCGCTCGATCACCTGGTGCGGCGGCACGAGACGCTGCGCACCCGCCTGGTCACCCGGCCCGCTGGGTTGGTGCAGGTGATCGATGAGGAAGGGGTGTGGCCCCTGACCCGGTCACAGCTCGACGCGGTCGACGCCGCGGACCCGCTGCCGGCGATCCGCCGCGTGCTGGACGAGGAGGCGGTCCGGCCGTTTCCGCTGGCCGACGGCCCTCTGGTCCGGGCCCGGCTGATCACTGTGGACGACCGGGACCGGGTCCTCGTGCTCGCCATCCACCACGCCGTCACCGACAACTGGTCGTACGGGGTGCTGCTGGGTGAGCTGGCGGTGGCGTACGACGCGTTCGCCGGCGGGCGCGAGCCCGGTCTGCCGCCGCTGCCCGTCCAGTTCGTCGACTTCGCCGCCTGGCAGCGCCGGGAGTACGAGTCCGGGACGTGGGACCGGCATACCCGGTACTGGCGGGACCGGCTGGCCGACCTGCCACCGGCACCGTCGTTCGTCGTGAAGGATCTGCGGGACGACGAGGCGGCGCCCGGGTCGCGCGACGACTTCGTGCTCGGCGCGGAGCTCACCGCGGGCCTTCGGGCGCTGGCCAACCGGGAGAACGCCACGCTGTTCATGGTGCTGCTGGCCGCGTACGACGCGCTGCTCGCGGCGTACACCGACAGCCGTGACCTGGCGGTCGGCTTCCCGACGGCCGGGCGGGACCGGCCGGAGGCGGAGAATCTGATCGGCTACCTCGTCAACTCCCTGGTGGTGCGCACCGACCTCGGCGGCGACCCGAGCTTCCGGGAGCTGATCGCGCGGGTGCGGGAACGGACGCTGGAGGCGCACGCCCACCACGCCGTCCCGATGCAGCCGCTGCGGCGCGGCATGCCGGCTGCCCGGGACCGGGTGCGCCTGGGGTTCAACCTGCTCAACGCGCCGCTGCCGCCGACCGTGCTGCGCGGCGTACGCCTCGAGCCGGTGTCTCCCGACGACGGCTGGGTGTTCGTACACGTGCCTCCCGGCCTGCGACCGGCGGAGGTCGATCTCGGTCTGATCGTCATGGAGGACGCCGGCGTGCTCCGGGGGCTGTGGCTGCACGCCCCGGACCGCGTCGACGCGCGCCTGGTGGGCCGCCTGCGACGCCAGTGGGGTCAGCTCCTGGAGATGGTGGAGGCCGACCCCGGCCTGCGGATCGAGGAGTTGGGGCGGCTCCTCCGCGCGGACGGCGCGGGGCAGCCGGCATGAGTGAGCAGTGGTTCTGGGCCCGCCGCCCGCGCCCGGCCGCGTCGAGCCGGGTGGTGTGTCTTCCGTACGCCGGCGGAGCGGCGGCGGCCTACCGGGCGTGGGAGCACCTGGCGCCGGGTCACGTCGAGGTGTGCCCGGTCGAGCTTCCCGGCCGCGGCGTGCGGATGGGGGAGGAGCCGTACCGCCGGCTCACCCCGCTGGTTGGGGCACTGGCCGACGCGCTCGAACCGCTGCTCGACCGGCCCTGCACGCTGTTCGGGCACAGCATGGGTGGCCTGCTCGCCTTCGAACTCGCCCGGCTGCTGCGCCGCCGCGGCCGTCCCGAGCCCGCGCACCTGTTCGTGTCCGCCGCACCGGCTCCGGGCCGGCCCCGGGAGCCCACCGTGCACGACGCCACGGACGCCGAGCTGAAGGCGCGTCTGCGCTCGTTCAACGGCACGCCGCCGGAGGTGCTCGACGACGAAGAGCTCATGGCGCTGGCGTTGCCGGTCATCCGCGCCGACTTCGCCGTGCTGGAGACCTACGAGTTGGTGGCGGAGCCGCCGCTCGACATCCCGCTCACCGTGTTCGGCGGCATCCACGACCGCGCCGTGAAGCCGGCTGACCTGGCCGGATGGCGTGATCACGCGACGACCGTGCGCTTCCGGATGCTGCCCGGTGGCCACTTCTTCGTTGACGAGCTGGCGCCGGAGCTGATCCGCCTGATCACCGCCGAGGTCAGCCCGGTCTGTGATCAGGTCCGGTAGCGGACCGCCGGGCCCGCGCCGGCACGTGACCACCGGCCGCCGCCGGGAGTGTCACGTGTGGGGGTCGCCGGCGCCCGGCCCGGACGTCCGGTGCTCGGCGGGGATGGCCTCCATCGCTTCACGCACGTACTCGCCGATGGGCCGGGTGCGGCCGTCGTCGTGCCACTGTTCGAGGGCGCTGAAGTAGACACCGAAGGTGTAGGTGCGCGCCAGGACCCGCGCAGCGGTCGGCCCGTGCCCGCGGTCGGCCAGGGCCGCGGCGAGGCGGTCCACCATGGCGTCCATGGTGGCGTAGACGGCTGCTCGGATGGTCGGCTCCTCGAGCACGTAACGCATGCCGCGCCACGGTCCTCCGCCTCCGGCACTGGCCGCGAGGCGGGTCATCGTGCCGGGTAGATCGTCGAGGTCGAGAACCTCGTCGAAGCCGTCCGCCCCGACGGCGGCGAACGGGTCGACTGTGAACAGCCCCTCCTTGGAGCCGAAGTAGCGGTAGAAGGTGGACGGTGACACCGCCGCTTCCCGCGCGATGTCGTCGATGGTGACGTTGTGGAACCCGCGAGAGTCGAAGAGCTCCATGGCCGTGTCCTGGATCGCCCGGATCGCGGCCATGCGATTGCGTTGACGCAGGCTGAGCGGCATGTCATCGAGTGTAGCGATGTGAAATTCTTACTCAGTGAGCTACCAACTATCAAGGTGATAGTAGCTGTCAGAATTTGCTAGGATGTGGGCATGGATGCGATCGCGGTGCGAGGTGTACGCAAGGTGTTCGGCGGCACCGTCGCGCTGGACGACCTGGACCTGACGGTCACCGCGGGGGAGGTGCACGGCTTCCTCGGGCCGAACGGCGCGGGAAAGAGCACCACCATCCGGGCCCTGCTCGGCCAGCTCCGGGTGGACGCCGGCGAGGCGAAGATCTTTGGTCTGGACTGCTGGAGCCAGTCGGTGGCGGCCCACCGGCGCCTGGCGTACGTGCCGGGCGATGTGGCGCTGTGGCCGGGTCTGACCGGCGGCGCCAGCATCGACGTCCTCGGCCGGCTGCACGGCGGGGCGGACCCGCGCCGCCGGCGGGAGCTCATCGACCGGTTCGAGCTCGACCCGACCAAGCGGACGCGCACCTACTCGAAGGGCAACCGGCAGAAGGTCGCGCTGATCGCGGCGCTCGCCACGAACGCCGACCTCTTCCTGTTCGACGAGCCGACCTCGGGTCTGGATCCGCTGATGGAGGAGGTCTTCCAACAGTGCGTCCGGGAGCTGAAGGACAACGGTCGCACCGTCCTGCTGAGCAGCCACATCCTCTCCGAGGTGGAGGTCCTGTGTGACCGCGTCAGCATCATCAGACGCGGTGCGGTGATCCGCTCCGGCACACTCACCGACCTGCGCAGCCACACCCTCACCCGGGTCACCGCGGTGACGAGGCGCCCGCTGCCCGACCTGGACCGGCACGACGACCTCGTCGACCTCGTCGTGACCACCCGGCCGGACGGCACCCACGTCAGCTTCCGCGCCGGCTCGGCGGCGCTGGCCGCGGCGGTCGGCTACGTCGCCGCCGCCGAACCGGCCTCGCTGACGGTGCAGCCACCGAGCCTCGACGAGCTGTTCCTCACCAACTACCGCAGTGACGTCCCGAACGCCGTGGCCGGGAGTGCGGTGCGATGACCGGATACTGGCGCTGTCTGTCGCTGAGCCTGCGCACCGGCTACACCCAGGTGCTCGGCTGGCCGCTGCTGGTGGCTGCCCTCGTGCTCGCGAGCGCGGGCACCATCAACGGCACCTACTCCGACCAGGCCAGCCGCGACCGGTACGCCGGGGCGTACGAACTGCTGAGCGGCAGCGCGGCGCTGCAGGGCCGCGGGTACGACCTGCACACCCTGGGCGGCATCCTGGTCAACGAGATGGGTTACCTGACCCTGATCATGATCCCCCTGATCGGCGTGCACCTCGCGATCCGGTTCACCCGCAGCGTCGAGGACACCGGACGCCTCGACATCCTGACGTCCTACCCGGTCCACCGGCTGGCGCCGGCCGCGGCCGGGGTGACCGCCGCGGCGGTCACGGCGGCCATCACCGCGGTGATCACCGCGGTCGGGCTGACGGCACTGGACTACCCCCTCGGCGGGTCATGGCTCTACGCCGGCGGACTCGCGATGTTCATGCTCGTCTTCACCGGCGTCGGCACCCTGATCGCCCAGTGCTGCCGGACCGCCCGCACCGCCTACCTGCTCGCGGCGGGAGCCTGGCTGATCAGCTACCTGGCCCGCGCGGCGGTGGACGCGCAGCAGTGGGCCGCGACCGGCTGGAATCCGCAGTCGTGGCTGGCCGAGATCAAGCCCTTCGCCGCGAACCCCCCGTGGTGGCCCTGGATCGCCTCCGGCCTGCTGGCCGTCGGCTTGTTCGCCGCCACCGCCGCGGTCGCCCTCCGGCGTGACCAGGGAGCCGGCATCATCGCTCCACGACCGGGCCCGGCCACCGCGCCGGCCTGGGTCCGTTCCCCCTTCACCCTCCTCGCACGGCTCACCGGCGGTCTCGGTGCCGGCTGGGCCGGGGCGAGCATGTTGTTCGCCTTCGCCTTCGGATACCTGGCCCCCCAGATCAATCACCTCGACGCCGCCACGAATGCCGAGCAGGGTGCCACAGTGAACGCCACTCTCACGATCTTCGTCCAGCTCAACGCGCTGCTCGCCGCCGCCGCCGGGATCCAGATCGTGCAGTGGCTGGCTGCCGAGGAGACAGCCGGCCGGGTGGGCTACAGCCTGTCCACCCCGGTGAGTCGGTGGCGGTGGTGGACGTCCACCACGCTGCTGGCGACGACGTGGTCGATGCTGGTCCTGCTCTGCGGTGGCCTCGCCACCGGTCTCGGCCTCGAAGCGGGCTTCGACGAAGGCCACTACTTCGGCAAGGGACTGACCGCCACTCTCTCCTACGCCGCAGCGGTCGTGCTGCTGACCGGCGTGGCCGTGGTCGTGCACTCGCTGAGCCCCAGAGCGGTCCCGGTCGCGTGGCTCCCGGTCGGCTGGGGACTCGTTGTCTGCCTTCGCGCCGACCTGCTCGAACTCCCGTCGTGGTCGCGTCAGCTCTCCCCGGTGCACTGGATCGGCGCGGTGCCCCGCGACGCCTTGCACCGGCCGGCGGCCCTGACCATGGCCGTTGCCGCCGTCGTTCTCGTCGTGGTGTCGACGGTGCGCTACCGCTGGCGGGACCTCGAAGCGGGGTGACACGCCGCCGGTGGATTGCGCCTACACGGCCGCGACCGGTTGGCTGATCGAGCTACAGTCGCTCGACGACGGTGAGGAGTCTCTTACGACACCGCTGCCGCGCTGAGCGCACTCACCAGGCATGATTGTCGCCGTGCGCTACCTGATCTCTCACCCCGACGCAGTTCCCGATCTTGGCGATCTTGACGTCGCCCTGTACGACGGCACTCAGCCCATGCCCGAGAACCTGGACGGTGTCGAGTTTTATGCGGTGCCGTACGGGACTATTGATCCACGCCTCTGCGAGCCGATCGCCCGGATGCCCCGGCTCAAAGTGGTGCAGACCGTGACTGCTGGCTACGACCACGTTCTGCCGTTCCTGCGGCCCGGCCTGATTCTGGCCAACGGCCGGGGCGTGCACGATGCGGCCACCGCCGAACTGGCCGTGGCGCTCACCCTGGCGGCCCGGCGCGGCCTGCCGGACTTCGTCCGGGCGGGGGGCGAGGGCCGCTGGGCCTCGGGCTGGTCGACCGGGCTGGCTGACGCCCGGGTGCTGATCGTCGGGTACGGCTCGATCGGCGCCGCGATCGAGCGCCGGCTCGCCGGGTTCGAAGTGGAGATCAGCCGGGTGGCCCGGAGCGCCCGCCCTGGAGTACAGCCGGTTTCCGAAATTGCGGACATGTTGCCCCAGGCAGATGTTGTCATCCTGTCCGCGCCGCTGACCCCGGAGACCGAGGGCCTGGTGAACAAGGACTTCCTCGCCACGATGGCAGATGGTGCCCTGCTCGTGAACGTATCGCGGGGCCGGGTCGTGGACACCGAGGCACTGCTCGCCGAGCTCAACACGGGCCGCCTGCACGCTGCCCTGGACGTCACCGAACCCGAACCGCTGCCCGCCGGGCATCCGCTGTGGTCCGCGCCGAATGTCCTAATCAGCCCGCACGTCGGCGGCCTGACAGCCGCGTTAGCACCTCGGGCCCGTCGACTGCTAGTCGACCAGGTCAGGCGGTACGCGGCGGGAGAGCCACTCACTAACATCGTTATCGGGCCGTAACCTCCGGTCCCGCCCGCGATCCGACCAACGGTCGTTGCCCGGATGGCCGAGCTGATCCACGACACGCTCAACGATGCCAACTGCGCTTGCCCGATTCTCAAGACCAAGCCTGCGCACTCTCATCGGCCAGAAGCGGAAGCCGGGCGGCCCGCCGAGTAGGTCCGCCCCGACCTTCGACGAAAGGATAGGGTCTGAGGGGTCACTCCATGCTCACAAGCCGAAGCTGACCCCTTTCTGGGAGAGCTGTCCCGCTGACGGTATGTCCAGCGATCTCGGACAGACCATCACCTGCACGTTCGACAACCGGCTACGCGGACACCTGCCGGTCACCGGCCTCAAGCTGACCGGAGTCATCGCCGGCACCGTCGCCACGATGCTCACCGGCACGGCCCTGCTGCTGGTCGGAAAGCGCCGCAGGACGCACACCGTGAACGACTGACAGCCGATGGCGGTCCCGGGACGACCTCCGGGGCCGCCATCGGCACCGGAGGGGACAGTGGTCGTCCGGGTGGCCGGGGCGGGACGGTGGTCCGCCCCGCCCCGGCCACCCGTGCAGCTCGGTCAGGCGGCCGGGTGCAGGGCCGCGCTGGTGGCCCGCAGCAGCCCCACCACGCTGCGCACCGACGCCAGCCCTTCCCGGTGGCTTCCGGCCGCGATCCGGCCGGACCAGTACGCGTACCGCTGCGACAGCTCGTCGCTGCGCGTCGCTGCCGCCTGGACGATGCAGGAGGCGAGCGGATCACGCGGTGCGTTCGCTCCCGTCGCGGGCGCGCAGCCGGTGCCGAACTGCTCCTGCCCGGCCAGCGGGCTCAGCCCCGAGACGTCACCCCGGCACGGATCCCAGTCCACCTGCTGGGTGCACCCGGCGTAGTTCGTCGACGCCTTCTGGTAGGCGTTCTGCAGGTGCAGGGAGCCGGTGTTGTAGCTGCTCTGGCTGCGGGGCAACCGGAAGTCGGCGGGCAGCGCCCGATCGCCGAAGAGCCGCCCGTGCAGGACGTCGTCGCGTTCGAGTGCCGATGACCACCCCAGCTCGCTGAAGATCTGCAACAGCCGTACCGCGTCGGAGACCTTCTTGCCGGCGTCCCAGAGCTGCTGGGAGAGTCCCCAGCTTCCCGCCGGCGGACGGTCCACACCGGTGCCGAGCGCCGCGACCCGGTAGAAGTAGCGCTGCTTGCCCGTCAGCATTGCCCGCACCTTGGTCCGAGCCTCGGCCAGCGCCGCGGGATTGTCCACCACAGTTCCGTGCGCCTCCACCGCGGCCCGGTACGTGGTCGCCCACTTGTCCGCCATGTAGTAGTGCGGATCGCGGCAGTAGCCGGACGGCGGGTTGGCGCGCTGATCCCACAGGCAGATGTCGAGCAGCCTGGTCTTCCAGGTGACGGTGCGTACGTCCTGCCACTGGCCGCCGTTCCACTGTGCCTGCTGGTGGACGATCACCTGCAGGTCACCGTTGGTCCGCTGGCTACGGGGCCCGTCGATCACCTCGAGGTTGACGAACTCGGCCTCCACGCACGAGCGCAGTTGCGGCCGGTACGCCGGAGCCATGCCGTAGTTGCCCAGGTGGTAGACGTTCGGCAGCGCGGACCGGTTGACCGGTGCCGGGGTGGCGAACTGCGAGAAGGTGGTGCCGCAGTAGGGCATGCCGGCCACGTCCGCGATCCGGCCGGCCGCGGGGATCTCCTGGTCGGGGCTGCCCCAGATGTCGTACGAGCGCTCCCCTTCGACCCACCGTACGCCCCGGCCCACGTCCTCCAGGGCGGTGGACCAGCCGGTCGTCGCGGTGCGGTAGTCGGCGAGCAGCCGTTCGAACAGCGCGTTCGTGCCGCCGTTGGCGGCCGGGGCGCTGAACTGCCGGACCCGGCGGTTGACCGCCTCGCCCGCGGCGACCGTGGTCTGCGTCTCCGCCGCGGACAGCTGGGCCGCGTACTGCGGGTTCTGGAGTTGCAGGATGAGGTTGGCGCGGGCGCCGAGCAGCCAGGCGGAGGGATTGGCCACTCCCGAAGCCGGGCCGTCACCGGGGGCGGGCGTGAGCGCGATCCCCCGCGCGCCGGCCCACTGCGCCAGGTAGTCGATCGCCCCGGACGGCAGGGAGAGACCCACGGTGGAGACCGGGTCGGCGAGTGAGGTGCCGGTGGGGACCACGAAGGGCGCCTGCCGGGCCGCGTCCGCGGCGAAGGTGCGCGTGGGCGAGTCCGCCTTGTCGAAGTAGGTGGCGTACGAGTCGATGGCCGGCACACCCCGGGCCTCGCGGTGCACGTACAGGTCCACGCTGGTGCGCAGCGGCGCACCGGCGATCTGCTCGAAGGCCGCCTGGCTGGCCAGGGCGAGCGCGTCCACCCGCTGGTCGAGCACGATGAGCTGACCGGCGATGACCGCGAGCTGGACGCGGACCTCCGCCAGATCCCGGGCGAGCGCGTCGAGCTGCGCGGTGAGCCCGTCGTACATGACCCCGAGCATCTTCTCGATCCGGTCGAACCGGCGATCCATCCCGACGGCCAGCCGGTTGATCTGGTCGCGCAGGGCCGCGATCTGGCCGCCGGTGCCGTCGTCCGCACCGCCGCCGGAGGTGAACAGCGGAAGCAGCGTCATCGCAACGCCGACCAGTGCTCCGACCAGTGTGAACGTCGACATGGCCGCCGCCGCGAAGGTGAGGCCGGCGGCGGACATGGCGGCGGTGTACGTGGTGATCGCGGTGATCGCACCGACGACCGCCTTCGCGATGGTCTCGATCTGCTTGCCGAACTGCTTGTCGACCATGCCGGCGAGCTTTCCGAGCACTGTGACGGCCTGGCCGAGCTGCTCGTTGAGCTTGCGGTCCGACTCCGCCTTGGCCTTCGCCGCCGCCTCGTCCGCGCTGGTCGGCTTGTTCGGGCCGTCGATCGGGAACCGGTCGGACTGGGCGACGGCGTCGGTCACCGCCTGCACGGTCCGCTGCCGCAACGCCGCGATCGCCACGTCCAGTTGGTTCTGCACCTCCGCCCGGTACGCGGTCCTGTCGCCGAGTCGCGCCGTGATCGCGGTCAGGTCGAGGTGCCCGGCGAGATCCGACGACTGCGCCAACTCGGCGGGCGGGGTGTCCAGGTCGAGGCCGATGCGGGAGCCGACGGCGGCGTTCCACACCTGCGTGAGGACCGGGTCGTCGGCGGCCTGCTGGTGCAGCGTGCCCCACACCGTGCCGAGGGCGTCCCGGGAAACGATCTCCCACATGTAGTCCTGGGTGCCGCTGCGGATCTGCTCGATCGGCGGGACGATCCCCTTCAGCTCCTCACCGGTGGTGCTCCGCAGCAGACCTCGCACGGTGGGCCCGCCGAGGTGCGCCGCGTCGCTGCCGGCCAGGCGCTCCATCGCCGCGCCAAGCAGATACAGTCGCGCGGGCGACTCGTCGCCGGGTGGGACCGCGGCGGTGACCAGCCCGGTGACGGTGTTCAGGTGGCCCCGGACGGTGGCGGCGTCGGCATTCGGATGCACCGCGCGCCAGTCGCTCAGCTCGGCGGCGATCACCGCGTCCACCAGGCCCTGCGTGCCCCCGTCGCGCACCTGCACGACCGCGGCGAACAGGGCGTGGTTCACCTCCTGCTCGTCGTACTGCACCGGGTCGGCCGCGATCGCCGGTCCGGTCAGCGACACGGCCAGGCTCACGCCGGTCACCGCGGCGAGCCACCGCCGGCTTCCGCGGCGGTGGCGTTGCTGTCTTCTCATGGATGTCCTCTTTCCGGCCGCACCCGGAGGGGTGCGCTGTGACACCCATGGAGCACCTCGTCGTTTGGCCGGCACTTAACGGCGCCTTGGCCTCCGATTGCCACTGTGGTGCGTGGCCGGTCCGCGCGCCCCTGATCGGCGCCGGCCGGATGCCACGAGTCAGAAAGGGGATCGTGCGGGCGGATCGCGGACCACTACGGTTTCTCGCGTGACGACGATCGGTGTGCTGGGATCGATTCGGGCCGGCCGAGACGGCACGGCGATCGACCTCGGCCCTCCGCGGCAACGCGCGGTGCTGGCCCGGCTCGTCGCTGCCGACGGGCAGGTCGTCTCGGTCGACCGGCTGGTGGACGACCTGTGGTCCGCCGATCCACCGCCCCGCGCGCAGGCGGCCCTGCAGGTCTACGTCTCCAACCTGCGCCGGGTGCTCGAGCCGGGCCGGCCACCACGCGTGCCCGCCCGGCTGCTGGTGACCGCCGCCCCTGGCTACGCGCTGCGGCTGCCGGCCGACGCGGTGGACGCGTGGCGCTTCGAGGCTACGTTGCGCCGCTCGGCGATCACGGGCGACGCGGACCCGGCCGACATGCTCGCCGCCGTCGATGCCGCCCTGGCCTGCTGGTCCGGCCCCGCCGCCTACGCCGAGTTCGCCGGCGAACCGTGGGCCGACCGGGAGAGCGACCGGCTCGCCGGGATGCGGTCGACCGCGTTCGAGCGACGGGCCGAGGCGTTGCTCGCGCTGAACCGGCCGGATCGGGTGATCCTCGACCTGGACACGCACGTCCGTGAACATCCGCTTCGCGAGGCAGCGGCCTGCCTGCTCGCCACGGCGCTCTACCGGGTAGACCGGCAGGCGGACGCGCTGGCGGTCCTGCGCGCGACCCGTGCGGCCCTCGCCGAGCAGCTCGGCGTCGACCCCACCCCGGCGCTGCGGGCACTGGAGGTCGACCTGCTGCAGCATCACCCCCGGCTGCGCGTCGCGCCGTCGCGTCCCGCGCCCGTCGCGGCACCGGCCCGGACGGTACGCCTGCCCGCCGCGGCCGTCCGTCCGGACCGCTCGCTCGGCCCCGGCCGCGCCGACGAACCCCTGGGCCGGGACGGCGAACTGGCCCGGCTGCGCGGGGCCGCCGACCGTGCCCGGGCCGCCGGTGCGACGCTGTGCTGGTTGCACGGCGATCCCGGCGTCGGCAAGTCCACGCTGGTCCGCCACCTCGTCGACGAACTCACCGCCGCCGGCTGGGCAGCCGCCGCCGGCACGTGCCCCGACGTGGCGGGCGCGCCGCCCGGCTGGGCGTGGCACGAGATCGTCGAGCGACTCGACGCCCAGGTTCCGCTCGGCGCGGCCGAGCAGCGCGGCCTGCGGCTGCTGCTGGGGCGGGACGGGCCGGCCGGTCCGGGCTCCGACGTCCCGGACGGCTCCGACGTCCCGGCCGGTCCGGGCACGCCCGACGCCGCCGGTGACGGGCCGGGTGGCCGCCACGCCGAGTTCCACCTGCGGCGCAGCCTCGCCGACTACCTCCGTCGCACGGCGACCGACCGGCCGCTGCTCGTGGTGGTGGAGGACGTCCACCGGGCCGACGGTGAGACCCTGCGCATCCTGCGCCACATCACCACGACGATCGGCTCCACCGCCGTGCTGGTCGTCGTCACGTACCGCCCCACCGAGGTCACCGACGAGCTGCGCGCGGCCCGCGCGGCGCTGGCCGGCGCTCCGGCGGTCGAGCTGAGCCTCGGCGGCCTGCCCGACCGTGCCGTCGTCGACCTGTTGCACCGGCACGGTGTACCGGGAGCCGACGCGGAGGTGCTGCACGCCGTCCGCGAACGCTCGGGCGGGAATCCACTCTTCGTCGTGGAGCTGGCGAAGCTGATCGCCGCCGAGGGCCGGGAGTCCGCACTGGACGGTGTGCCGGCCGGGCTGAGTCACGTCCTGCACCGGCGGCTAGCCCGGCTGCCGGCGGCGGCCCAGACCGTGCTGCGGCAGGCCGCCGTCCTCGGACCGGAGTCGGAGGTCGACGTGCTGGTGGCGGTGGACGGCGGCGTGGAGGACACGGTGCTGGACGGCCTGGAGGCCGGTATCACAGCGGGTCTGCTGGTCGAACCCGCACCGGGCCGGGTCCGGTTCGCCCACGCGCTGATGCACGACGCCCTCTACGGCGCCGTGCCGCTGCTGCGCCGCACCCGCATGCACAGCCGTGTCCTGGCGGTGCTGCGCGAGCAGCGACCGGACGACGTCGCGGCACTGGGCCGTCACGCGCTCGCCGCGCTGACCCCGGCGAGCGCACCGGAGGCGGTACGCCACGCCGCCGGCGCCGCGCGCCACGCCGCCGCGCTGGGGGCGCCCCGGGAGGCGGCGACGCTGTGGGCCGGGGCGTTACGCGCCGCCGACCTCGCGCCCGACGACGTCGCCGCGGACGTACGGCTGGGACTGCTCTGCGGGCTGGCCGGGCAGAGCGCGCTCGCGGGCGACGTGCTGGCGGCCCGCGACGCCCGCGACCGGGCGATCCGGCTGGCCGCGGACGGCGGCGAGCCGGACGCGCTGCACACCGCACTGACCTGCTTCGACGCGCCGGTCACCTGGACGATCCGGCCGGACCGGATCGTCGACGAGCCGTTGGTGCGGCGGCTGGAGCAGGCGTTGCGGCGGGTCGGGCCGGATCGGGCCGGGCTGCGCAGCCGGCTGCTCGCCACGCTCGCGTTCGAGATCGAGGGCACCGACCTCGGACGAGCGGACACGATCACCCGGGAGGCGGTGGCGCTGGCCCGATCCGCAGGGGATCCCGAGCTGTTGTGCCGGGCCCTGAACGCCCGCTACTTCGTGGCGATCGCCCCGCCGTTCCGCGCGGAGCTGGCCGAGATCGGCGCCGAACTGCTCGCGGTCGGCGAGGCGGCCGGGCTCACCGCGTACCAGTGCGAGGCCCACCACATCCTATATCAGGCGGCTCTGCTGCGGGCGGACCTGACCGAGGCGCGGCACCACGTCGACCAGGCCGTGGCCCAGGCCGCCTCGGGACAGTTGGGGCTGATCCTCGCGGTGATGGGCTGGTTCGAGGGCCTCACCGCCCTGTTCGCCGGTGACCTCGATGCGGCGATGCACCGGTACACCGAGGTCAGTGAACGAATGGGTCGTATCGGTGGACCCAACGCCGCGGCGATGGGGCTGATGGGACAGTTCACGGTCTTGACCACGGCGGGCCGGGGGCACGAGTTGATCGAGCCGCTCCGGCGGGTGCACCGCCGGGTTCCCGAGGACACCCACGACGTGCTGGCCCACGCGCTGCTCTCCGCCGGTGACGTCGCGGGCGCCCGCGAGGTGTGGCGGCCCGGGCAGCCGATCCGCCCGGACTACCTGTGGCTCTACTGGATGACGCTGCGCGGCCAGGTGGCGGCCGGATTGGCCGACCAGGAGGTGGCTCGTCGCTGCTACGCGGAGCTGCTGCCGTGGGCCGGGCACTTCGCCGGGCTGGAGTGCGGGTCGATCTCGCTCGGCCCGGTGGATCAGACCCTGGCGGCGCTCGCCGTCGTCCTCGCCGACCCGGCGGCCGCCGCGGCGCACCGCGCCGCCGGGCTGAGGCTGGCCCGTGCTGTCGGCGCGATGCCCTGGGCGGACGAGTCGGCGTACGCCGGTGTCGGCTGACATGACGGCCGTGTCCGCCGGCCGGTTCACCCGACGAAGACCGTCGCCTCCCGACGTCGGAACCCCGGTCGCAGCACGGCCAACATGATCCGCAACGCCGGACCCGCGACGGCCTTGAGTTCGGCCAGCTCCTCGGGCCGGGCGTACCGTTCCATGCGGGGAAGCTCGAAGCGCAGCGCCCCGCCCTTGCGCACAGCCGTCTCGACGGTGTTCCAGTCGGCGACGCCGACGTAGCGCCGGATCACCGGGAAGATCAGCCGTTCCTCCTCCTCGATGTGCTCGTCGAGGAGGTCCCGCAGCCGGGCGAGCACATCGGCGAGCCGCGTCGCGACCTGCCGGGTCGCCGGCAGGTCGGCGGCGGCGAACGCCCTGACGAGATCGTGCGCGGCGGCCCGGATCTCGTCCAGTACCGGGTCGAGCGCCACGTGGTCCTCGGTCAGATCCCGGAGATCCACCTCGGCCCCGGCCGAGCGTTCCAGCACGGGCCAGAGCACCTCGTCCTCCATCCGGTGATGGTGGTGGATGCCATCGCAGAGCAGTCGCAGGTACGTCCGAAGCGCGACCGCCCGGCGCCTGTCGTACGCGACCTGCCCGGTGGCGACCCGGGCCAGCAACTCGGCCAGGCGCCGGGTGTCGGCCCGCATGGTGCGGTGGTTGACCTGGAAGCCGGTCATGTTCGGCGTGGTGTGTGCGGTTCTGGTGTCCATCTCGTCTCCCTGCCGCCCGCAGCGGCCGCTCGTCGTCGGACTCGACGTTGCGGCACTGCACTTGGCGTGCACTTGGTGCCCGCCTGACGGCCGGGGTGCGGCACCGGGAAGCGCCGGATCAGGCGGGCACTGTGCCGTTGAGGTAGGCGTTGATCTGGTCGATCTCCAGCGCGTTGAAGACCTCGGGCTGGTCGGCGGCCTGGTTCGAGTTGATGATCCGTTTGAACAGGTTGTAGTGGGCCATCGACCGCAGTCCGATGACGCGGTTGGGGGTGACCAGGTAGCCGGTTCCGCCGGTGCTCCAGATGAGGTACATCAGTCCGTCCTTGGTGACGATCTCGGGGGGTGATCCGGGCGCCCCGGCGTACGGGGCGCCCCTGAGAACCGACTCGGGGTCGACTCGTTGACCGTTCGGCTGGAAGATCTCGAGGTGCAGGTGCGGGCCGGTGGAGTGGCCGGTGGAGCCGACGTTGCCGATGTGGTGCCCGGCTGCGACCTGTGTGCCCGTCCCGACCCGGGGAGCTTCCCGCATGTGTC
Organism: Micromonospora sp. RV43; assembly: GCF_001029515.1. Taxonomy (NCBI): domain Bacteria; kingdom Bacillati; phylum Actinomycetota; class Actinomycetes; order Micromonosporales; family Micromonosporaceae; genus Micromonospora; species Micromonospora sp. RV43. The sequence continues at coordinate 73,338 of NZ_LEKG01000004.1, forward strand.
CGTAGGCACTCCGCCAGCCGTCCGCATGTGTGATGGTGGCGTTGTGACCGAGGCCGCCCGTACTGTACGACACACCGGTCACGGTGCCTGCCGCGATCGACCGGACCGGGTAGCCGAGGATTCCCGAATGGCTGTAGTCCGTGCCGTTGTGCATCCTGGACTCGCCGGTGATGGGGTCCGTCCGCGGCCCGAACGGTGACGTGACCGGAACCCACTTGTCGAACGGCCGGTTCCATCGGGGCGTCGCGCCGAACGCGGCCTCCGCGAGCCACGCCTCCGGAATGACGCCGGCCGTCAGCGCGGTGGTGACCAGGCCGAGCAGGTGACGACGGTTGATGCCGGCCTGTGCCGCGCCGTCCCGTGGGGGTGACTCACCGAGTGTCCGCATCTGACTCCTCGCTCACGCCCCGACCACTGTGACATTCGAGATCCTGAATGTTAGGACGGTCGTGCCGGTGCGTGTCAAGTCCGGGGCGCGTGCCGCAACCGACGGGCGGGCGGATCGGACCGGCCAGCGGAATCCTGATCGGCGTCACGACAGGCCGGCGCGAGCGAGGATCGGGCCGGGACTCTTGTCGCCCGCCACCGCCACCGCGATGATCAAAGACAGCTGTGGAGACGTGCGCAGGCGACGGCAGGGGGCGGCGGTGGTCGACGAGGTCGCTGTCCAGCCGGCCGACCCGGATGCGGGTGAGGTGGCGGCACCCCTGCTCATCGGCCGCGAGCCGGACCTGCGCCGACTGGGTCAGGTGCTCAGCGGCACCTCGGCGCTGGTCCTCATCGAGGGCGAGGCCGGTGTCGGCAAGAGTCGGCTCCTGGACGAGTTCCTGTCGTCGCCCGCGGGCGCCCGGCACACGGCGCTGACGGCGGTCTGCCCGCCCCTTCGTGAGCCGTACACATTGGGTCCGATCGTCGAGGCGCTGCTCACCACTCACGTCGAGACGGTGGCCGGTCTGAGCCTCAGCGGCCTGGCCGGAGCCCTGCGACCGCTGTTCCCCGAATGGGCCGAGCATCTGCCGCCGGCTCCGGAACCGGCGGAAGATGCGAGCACCGCCCGGCACCGTGTGCTCCGGGCGCTCGCCGAACTGCTCGACAAGCTGGGGGTGACCCTGCTCGTCGTCGACGACGCGCAGTGGTCCGACGACGCGACCCGTGAGTTCCTCCTGTTCCTGGCCGAGCGGTCCGGCCAGGGGCCCGGCCTGGTGGTGGCCTACCGTCCGGAGGACCTGGTGGGAGATCCCTGGTTGCTGCGCCTGTCGGGCCGTCTCCGGCCGCACCGTGCGCGGCTCCGGCTCGTCCTCCACCCGCTCGACCTGTCCGAGACCGCGGCCCTGGCCTCCTCGATGCTTGCCCACCAGCAGGTCTCCGACGAGTTCGCCCGGCACCTGCACGCACACACCGAGGGGGTGCCGCTCGCCGTGGAGGAGTGCGTGCGGCTCATGGCCCGGCGCGGCGACCTCATCCGTCGTGGCCAGGACTGGAAGCGGCTGCCACTGGACGAGATCGTGGTGCCGCCGACCGTGCGGGACACCGTGCTGGAGCACGCCAGCCGCCTCGCCCCGTCCACCCAGGCGGTGCTGCGCGCCGCCGCAGTCGTCGGCGACCCGGTCGCCGAACACGTGCTGTCGCAGGTCAGCGAACTGCCGTCGGCGGAGTTCGCCGACGGACTGTCCGAAGCCGTCGCGCATCGGCTGCTGCGCCAGCGGGACCACCTCCGGGTGTCCTTCCGCCACGTGCTGGCCGGCCGGGCCGTCTACGACGCCATCGCCGAACGGGACCGCCGGACGTTGCACGAGCGCGTCGGACGGGCGCTCGAAAGCGTGACCCCACGACCGCTGGCGCAGCTCGCGCGGCACTTCCGTCACGCGGGTGACGGCGCGAGGTGGAGCAGGTATGCGCAACTGTCCGCCGACGTGGCGCTGGAGACCGGCGACGAGACGACAGCGGGCGCGTTGCTCCATGACGTGCTGACCAACGGCGACGTGCCGGCCGAGCAGATGTGCGCGCTGGTGGACAAGGTGCCGTTCGGCTCCTTCACCGGCGCCGACCGTCTGCGGGATCTCGTCGGCGCCGTACGCCGGGTGCTCAGCCGGGGCGTACCCGATCCGGGTGTGGAGGCGAACCTGCGATTCCAGCTCGCCCGGATCCTCAACGACATGGAGGAGTTCGACGGGGCGCACGCGGAGTTGGAACGGGCGCTGCCGCACCTCGACCGGGAGCGCGCCTCGCCCGCGGTCGCCATGATGGTGCTCGGCTGGCCGCGTGGCCGCTCACCTGCGGCGCGGCACCTGACCTGGCTGGACCGGGCGGTGGAGTTCGCGCGCTTCCTGGAGCCGTCGGACCGGTTGCGGGTCGCGGCCGGCCGGGCAGCCGCCCTGCTGCAACTCGGTGACCGGCGAGGATGGGTGGAGGCCGGGCAGATTCCCGCCGTGGCGCACGCCGTCCGGGACCGCCGGATCATCACCGTCGCTCATCTCAACATCGGTGACGCGGCCCTGCGGTGGGGGCGGTACGCGGAAGCCGGCCGCTGGCTCGCCGCCGGGCGCCGGCTCGCCGTCGAGTACGAGCAGGTCCGGATCACCGAGCTCGTCGACTCCACGAAGCTGCACCTGGACTGGTTCACGGGGGCCTGGGACGGCCTCGCGGAGCGGGCGGCGGCGATGGCGACCACTGATGACCTCCACCCGGTGAGCCGGGTCGAGCCGATCATGGTCGGCGGCCTCCTGCGCATGGCAGCCGGCGACCTCGTCCGGGCCGGCCGGGACATCGACCTCGTCGTGGCGGGCGCCCGGGACGCCGGCGCCTGGGACACCGTCGCGGAGGCGGTGGCGACGCTGGCACAGATCCGGCTGCGCGAGGGACGGCCCGACGAGGCCGTGGCGATCTCCCGTGACCCCTGCGAGGCCGTCCTGGCGAAGGGGGTGTGGCTCTGGGGCACGGACGTGGTGCCGGCGCGGGTCCAGGCCCTGCTCGCCACCGGCGCCCCGGCACAGGCCAGGGACCTGGTCGACGCGTTCGCCGAGGGACTGCGGGACGGGCCGCTGCCGGCGCCGCAAGCCGCGCTGCTCGACTGCCGCGGCCTGCTCGCCGAGGCCGCGGGCGGCTACGACTCGGCGGCCGGCCTGTTCGCGCGAGCCGCGGCGGCATGGGCGGCGCTTCCCCGGCCGTACAGCGCGGCGCTCTCCGCCGAACGGCAGGCACGGTGCCTGATCCGGGCCGGGGCCGTCCCGGAAGGACTCGACCTGCTCACCGACGTCCTGGGCCGGCTGTCGGCCCTGCCGGCGGGTCTCGACGTCGACCGGGTCGCCCGTGCCCTCCGCGCACACGGTCGCGTGGTGCCGCGCGTCTGGCGTGGTGGCCGGAAGGGCTACGGATCCGAACTGTCGCCCCGTGAGCTGGAAGCCGTCGCCCTCGCGGCGCAGGGGCGGACGAACCGAGAGATAGCAGATGCCCTGCACCGCTCACACCACACAGTGGCCAGCCAGCTGAAGTCGGCGATGCGCAAGGTCGGGGTGTCCTCCCGTGCGGCGCTCTCCGCGCGGGCGATCTCCGCGGGACTGGTCCCCGGGTCCGGCACCGCCGCGGGCGACTGATCCCCCGGCTGCCCGGGGTTGTTTCCCTCACCTGGGGGATCGCAGCACCATCCCGTGGTTGACCACGATGCTGGCATGCCGCATCGAGACGACCCGGACGAGGACGAGACGACATCGCCGGAGTCCACCGGCCCCGCTGGCACGCCTGGGGACTCCCCGGCCGGAGCCGGACCGGGCGACACCACCGACGCCGAGGACGACGACCATTACCTGCCGTTGTGACCGGCCGCAACCCGCACAGCCCGTTCAGGGAAGGAACCCGTATGCGCCCCGCCCATCCGTCACGACGAAGACTCACGACAGTGGTGGCGACCACCATCGCCACCGTGCTCACCCTGAGCGGCGCCGCCACCGCGATCCCCTCGGCCGCGCCGGACCCGGGACCGGCCGCCGCGATCAAGGCCAAGATCCGTCCCCAGTTGCAGGCCCAGCTGAGCACCGGCAGGCCCTCGGTGGACTTCTGGGTCTACTTCGACGGAAAGGCCGACCTGGCCGAGGCCGGTGCGATCAAGGACTGGAACGCGCGCGGCACTGCGGTGGCCGCGGCGCTGAAGCGCACGGCCGAGACGAGCCAGCGCGCCGTACGCACGGAACTCACCGCCTCGGGCGTCCGGTACCAGAGCTTCTGGGCGACGAACGCGATCAAGGTGACCGGTGACGAGGCGCTCGCCGAGCGGCTGGCCGCCAGGAGCGGGGTCGGCTCGCTGCTGCCGTCGTTCACAGTGGCCCCGCCACCGGTCACCAGGGGCACCGGCCGGCAGGCGGCCGACGTGGTCGAGTGGGGGATCGCCAACATCCACGCCGACGATGTCTGGGAACAGTTCGGCGTACGTGGCGAGGACATCACGGTGGCCTCGATCGACACTGGCGTCCAGTTCGACCACCCGGCCCTGGTGCGGCAGTACCGCGGCAACAAGGGCGACGGCGTGTTCGACCACAACTACAACTGGTTCGACGCGGCCGGCACCTGCGGCGCCGCGCCCTGCGACGGCGACGGGCACGGCACCCACACGATGGGCACCATGGTCGGCGACGACGGCGCCGGGAACCGGATCGGGGTGGCGCCGAAGGCCCGCTGGATCGCCGCCAACGGCTGCTGCCCGGACGACGCCGCGCTGATCCGCTCCGGCCAGTGGCTGCTCGAACCGACCGACCTGAACGGGCAGAACCCGGATGCCGGCAAGCGGCCACACATCATCAACAACTCGTGGGGCACCACCAGCCCCTCGAACGAACCGTTCCTGGAGGACATCAGCCTGGCGTGGACCGCGTCGGGCATCTTCGGTGTCTGGGCCAACGGCAACAACGGGCCGGGCTGCCGGACCAGCGGCGCCCCGGGCAGCCGGAAGATCAACTACTCGGTCGGCGCGTACGACCCGGCGCACGCCCTCGCGCCGTTCTCGTCCCGCGGAGAGGGGCAGGACGGCGAGATCAAGCCGAACATCGCGGCGCCGGGCGTGAACGTCCGGTCGAGCATGCCGGGCAGTGCGTACGGCAACCTCAACGGCACCTCGATGGCCGCACCGCACGTCGCGGGCGCCGTCGCCCTGGTCTGGTCGGCGGCCGGGGCCATGGTGGGAGACCTCGACGCCACCAGGTCCCTGCTGGACGGCACCGCCGTCGACAACCCGGACGGCCAGTGCGGCGGCACCGACGACGACAACAACGCCTTCGGCGAGGGCCGGCTGGACGCGCTCGCACTAATCAAGCAGGCGCCGAGAGGTCCCACGGGCAGGGTGAGCGGCACCGTCACCGACGCCGCGACCGCGAAGCCGGTCCCCGGCGCCACAGTCACCGTCACCGGTCCGGTCAGCCGCGAGGTGAGCACCGACGCGGACGGCGTGTACCAGTCGGGCGCCCTGCCGCTCGGCAGCTACACGATCGAGGCACGCAGGTACGGCTACGCCTCCGGCAGGACGCAGGCGCAGGTCCGCGAGGGCGCGACCACGACCGCCGACGTCGGGCTCGTGCCCCAGCCGATGAGCACGGTCAGCGGCACCGTCACCGACGGATCGGGACACGGCTGGCCGCTGTACGCCAAGCTCGTCATCGGCGGCTATCCACTCGGGCCCGTCTTCACCGACCCGGTGACCGGCCGGTACCGCGTCCGGCTGCCCCGCTCCTCGTCGTACACCGTGCAGGTCACCGCCCAGTACCCCGGTTACCAGGCCGCCCGGCGGACGATCGAGCTGGGGGAGGCGGACCTCGTCCAGGACGTGGCGCTGACCGTCGACGCGTCGGCCTGCACCGCCCCGGGCTACCGCTTCAGCGGCGTCGGCGTGAGCGTCGACGACTGGTCCGACACCGGCACGAGGGGCGGCTGGCAGACCTCGGGCCGGCCGGGCTGGCGGTTCGACAACCCCGGCCATCGACCGGTGCCCGACGGCGGTGGCGGCCGGTTCGCCGTCGCCGACTCGGCGTTCGGCGCCGGACAGCGGTTCGACACCAGCCTCACCTCGCCGCCGCTCGACCTCTCCGGCGACGCCGCGCCGCGGCTCACCTTCGACACCTCCTACTACCCGGACGGCGCCGGCCAGCGGGCCGACGTCGACGTGAGCACCGACGGCGGCCGGACCTGGACGACCGTGTGGAAGCGGACCGGCGACCACGCGTTCGGCACCGTCAGCCTGCCGCTGCCGCGGGCGGCCGGTCGCAGGGACGTCCGGATCCGCTTCCACTACCGGGGTCACGACGCCTGGTGGTGGGCGGTCGACGACGTGTTCGTGGGTTCCCGCGCCTGCCGGCCGGTCGAGGGTGGGCTGGTCGTCGGGTTCGCCGGTGACCACGACACCGGCGCCCCGGTCTTCGCGACAGTCGCCCGCACGGGACAGCCCCAGGAGGCCGGTACCGGCGTCACCACGCCCGTGGACCCGGCGGTCGGCGACGGCCTGTACTGGGTGTTCTCCTCAGCGGTCGGCCGCACCGCGTTCACCGCGAGCGCGACCGGCTACCGGACCGCCACCGCGACGGTCCTCGTCCGTAGGGACGCGATCGTGACCCGGGACTGGTCACTCGTGCGGGCCGGCGGCTGACGTGCCGGACGACGCCGCGCACCGCCACTCCGCCAGCCCACCTGCCTCAAGGAGCCATTCGTGAACACCTCACGCACCGACCGCCGCCTCCGGCGGAGACATCGGCTACGTCTCCTCGCCGCCGCCACGGCGATCGTGACCCTGATGAGCGTGCCCACCGCCGCGACCGCGCGGCCCGACGAGCCGGCACGCCCCGCACCGGCACTCCCCGCCCCGGCGGGAGCCGGAGCGGCCCAGGACGGTCTGCGGGCGGTCTCCCTTCCCGGGCTCACCCGGCAGACCTACCGGGTCACCCTGATCACCGGCGACGAGGTCACCCTGACCCGGGACGGCGGCCGGTACACAGTCACCGCGTTCCCGGCGGCACGGGCCGACGGAACCCACCCGACCATCGACGTCACGGTCAGCACCGGACCGGGCGGCACCGACGCTCGCCTGCACGCGCTGCCGAGCGACGCGCAGGCACTGGTCACCAGCGGCGTCGTCGACCGGAAGATCTTCGACGTGGGCTGGCTCGCCGTCCGGCTGGAGCGTGGCGAGAACACCCCGCTCGGCGTCACCGCCAAGTTCGGTGACCGGCTGGACGCGGCGGCGCTGGACAAGCGGGTGTCGGGCCTGCCCGGCGCGACCACGGCCGCGAAGCACCCGGACCAGGGCACCGTCGACCTGCGCGTCGAACCGGGCCGGGCCGCCGCGTTCTGGGCCGCACTCCGCGGCACCAACTCGGCAGGCGGGCTGAGCGACTACCTGTTCGGCCGCGTCACCCCGAAGCTCGGCGGCGGCGCGGTGGCGGTCTGGCCCACCGGGCTCCGGTCCGAGAGGGCCGCACCGCAGACCGACACGGGACAGCCGAAGTACCGGGTCACCCAGGTCTACAAGAGGAAGAACGGCGAACCGTTCCAGTGCGGCACCCTCCTCATGACCATCTGCCCCATCTTCGGCTTCCAGCTCGTGCAGGTCGCCGGCACCGCGACCGGGTCCGCGTACGACTCGGTCAGCGCACGGTGCCTGGACAGCGATCCGTGCACGACGTTCGAGGCGACCTTCGAGGTGCCGCCCGGCACCTACGAGGCCGGCGGCCACGCGATCTTCCGGCTCGACGGCCGGGAGCAGCAGCTCAACCTGGAACTGCCGGAGTTCACGGTCACCGGCGACACCACCCTGACGCGCGACGCCGACGCCGCCCGGGAGCTGACCGTCGGCACGCCCCGGCCGACCGAGAGGTTCATCGGCTCCCGGACCACGTTCCGCACCTACGGTGACGGCCGGGGCGGCGGCACCCTCAGCTTCACCGGGTACGGCAACTCCCGGTTCTGGGCCATCCCCAGTGCCCCGGTGACTGTCGGCACCTTCCACCTCGGGGTCAACTGGGTGCTCGGCAAGCCGATGGTGACCATGGCGGTCACCCGGCCGAAGCGGGTCGAGCTGAAGGCCACGCTGCCGGCCGAGTGGTACCGGCGCCCCGGCTGGGAGGTGGCCCGGTTCAGCGGCCGGCACACCCTCGAACTGGTCGATGCCGGGCTGGGGCGGGACGCCGACCTCAGCCGGGTCGACGCCCGGGGCAGGCTGGTCCTGGTGCGCATCGACGCCGCCAAGCCCGCGGGTGGGCAGTGCCAGATCGGACCCGCGCAGCTGATGCGGGCGCGGGCAGCGGGCGCGGTCGGCGTGCTCGTCGAACCGATCTCGACCGGCGGGCCCTGGCCCACCGCCACCTGTCTCCTGCCGACTGAGCCGGACTGGTGGTACGACGAGTCCCAGGAGGCGGCCGACATCCCGTACGCCTCCGTCTCACCGGGGGAGGCCGAGAACCTGCGCGGCCTGCTGCGCCGGGGCCCCGTGAAGATCGACGTCTCGGGCTACGACTCGGTCAGCCCGTACGTCTACACCCTGCACGTCTACCACGAGGGACGGATCCCGTCCTCCCTGCACACGCAGGTCACCGACCGGCAGCTCGTACGGGCCGACACCGCGCTGCACGGCACCCGGGCGCAGCCGGCCAGCCTGATCTACTCGGCCTTCCGGCCGAACGAGACCGCTGTCGCCGGAGTCCCGTACAGCTACCTGACCGACAGCGTCCGGTTCACCACCTACCGGGGCCCGGTCTCACCCGACCTCGTCCGGAACCAGTTCTACGAGCCCTTCGGCGGACAGCCGGGTGCCCGTAGCGTCGACGTCACGAACCGGGCCGGGCCGGCCACGGCGCGGTGGACCGCGCGGCCTCTCGTGCCCGGCGTGCCGGAGCTGTCCCCGCAGGTCTTCCGATCCCAGCCCGGCAAGTGGGAGGGGGACTGGTCCACCGAGGTCTGCGGCTTCTGCCGGCAGGGCAACACGTTCTACCCGCTGACGTTCCTGGTCTCCGGGGCGCAACCGGACCACGCCACCGGGGCGTACGTGTTTGAGCCTGAGAACCTGCACCTGTACGCCGACGGCCGCGAACTGCCCCAGGCCGACTCGATGATCTGGGGTGCCACCTACGAACTCCCCGCCGAGTCCCGGCGCTACCGGCTGACGGCCGAGAACGGCACGACCACGACGGCGTGGACCTTCACGTCCGGCGCCGTCGCCCGCGACGAGCCGCCGAAGGGGTTCCTGTGCCCCGAGGGATCGGGCAGCCCGTGCCGCGCCGACCCCCTGCTGTTCCTGCGGTACGACGCCGGTACCGACGTCGGCGACGCGGTCACCGCCCCCGGCCGGCACCGGATCGGGGTCACCGCGTACCACCAGGTGCCCGGTGCCCCGGTGGTGAAGCGCGTCGACCTCTCGATCAGCACCGACGGCGGGGTCTCCTGGAAGAAGCTCCCGGTGACCGCCACGGGCGGCGGGAACCACACGGCGAGCTACCAGGTACCCCGGCTGGCCGGCACCACCGGCACGGTCAGCATCAGGGCCCGGGCGGAGGACGCGGGCGGCAACACGGTCGAGCAGACCGTCCTCGACGCCTTCCGTCTCACCGGCCGGCGCTGACGCCACGCCGGGCCGCCGGGCACGTGGATGTGCCCGGCGGCCTGGTGCCCGTGCCGGTATCGGCGCTGTAGCTGCCTCTGGCGGCGCAGCTCCCGGCGTGGCTACCCAGCTACGCCGTCTCGGCGCGGGGCGGCGGACGAGACCCGGCGGCAACCCCACGTTCGCCCTCGCCAGAGAGACGGCGCTGCAGGCTCTCGCGCTCCGCCGGTACCGCACCTGGCTGCGCAGCCGGCCAGCCTGACCCGCCACCTCCGTCCCGAACGTCGCCCAGGACCACGGTTAGCCGCCACCGGCAGCGGATCGGCGTGTCAGCTCGCCGCCTGGCGGACCATGCGGTTGGCGTCGGCGCGCTCGATCGTCGTCGCCTGCAGGAGCTCCCCGGCGATGGTCCGAATCAGTCCCAGGACCACTGTGCCGGACAACCCGAGGCCACTGCGGCATGCCTCACTCGCCTGACAGACAGCGGTCAGGGCGTGCTGGCGCGACTGATCGGGCTCGCGGCCCGCGATGAAGTCCCGGTCCAGAATCCCGACGGCCGAACCGAGGCTGGTCACGGCATCCGGGAGCGCTGGTGGGAGCGGCTCCCCGTCGTCGATCAGGGTTACCGACCGGCGGGCCAGGCCGCGGCTGGCCAGCATCCCCCGGTTGAGATGCTCCGCGCCGTCGCTGTACTGCTGGAGGGCGCTGCGCCATCGTCGCTGCTGCGGTGAGAAGCGCACCACCTCGCGGGCGCCCTGCAGCGCGTCGGACAGCCGCGCCAGATCGCCACTCATGTTCCGCAGCTGGTCGAGCGCCGCCTGGGCACGGGCGGCGTCCCGGTCGGCCAGCGCGCGTCCCGCTTCTGACAGTTGGTCCGACAGCCGGCTCATCGCGGGTGCGGCGGCTTTGTGCACGAGCCGCAGCGGATTGAGGGGAAACAGAACGATCACCACGACCAGCCCGATCACGGCGTTGACCAACTGGGGCAGCGCCACCGGCGCGGCCGGCTCGATCGAGGAGACCAGCACCGCGGTTCCCCCGGCCTGCGTGATGAGGCCGCCGCGTCCGGTCAGGGCGATCGCGATCAGAATGGTGGCGGTGACGATCAGAGCGGTTTGTGCCGCGCCGCGTCCGATGAGCAGCAAGAGCCCGTCCGCTGTCACGATGCCGAGACCGACACCGGCGATGAGCTCCACGACCCGACGGAGGCGTTGTCCCACCGCCGCTGCCACGGTGCCGACTGCGGCGATCGGTGCGAAGACCGGATTACGCATACTGATGCCGATCTGGCGCGCCGCGATCCACGCCAGGCCGGCAGCCAGCCCCGCCTGCACGGCGACCACCGAGTAGATGGCCAACTGCCGCCTGCGATCCCGCTGCGTGGTCCGTGTCTGCTGGCGCCACCTGTCCAGCAGGCCCTGCACCCGCTCGGCATGCGGACCCGCCAGCTTCACCGGCGACCGCGTCCGTAGCCAACCCAGCTTGCCCATGAAGGGCCGTATCCCCTCGGAGAACGCCGGCCAATCCGCGCTGTCCCGACGACCGGGGGCCCCGCGCCCGGAGACCCTTGCGAGGTCGGTTTGTCACCGCCACCGGCGGAAGGTGCCGTTGCCCGCGAACGCGTGGGTGAGGACGAGCGCCAGCGTGAGTACGACAAGCGCCCACAGCGTCGGCAACAGCACGGTCGCCGGGGCCAGCAGGGCGACGGCCAGGTTCAGTGCCTGCCGCCGGCGGACCGGGCACCGCGAGCGGAACCAGACGAGCTGGTTGGCCAGCAGGTAGGTCGCGAGTCCGCACACCAGGGCGATCCGGCCGAACGTCCCGGCGGCGCCATCCGGGTGTCCGGGCTGCAGGAACACGGTCCGCAGCCCGGAGGCCATCAGCACGAGCCCGGCCACCAGGAACAGGTGCAGCGATGTGTACGCGTCGCGGACCAGGGCATATCGCCCGGTGGTGGGCAGCGCACTGAGCCGTTCGGTCAGGGCGATGTCGGTGCCGACGTAGGTCCACCAGAGCGCGGACAACAGTCCGGCGGTGAGCACGACCGCGAGCAGGTTGACGACCGACAGGGGGAGTTCGCCGATGGTCGTGCCGATGGCGATGATCGCCTGGCCGAGCGCGATGAGGATGATCAGGTTGTAGCGGCCCGTCAACCGGCTGACGGAGCGCACCTTCCAGCTACGGACGCCGAGGAGGTATCCGCCGCCCAGATCGACGAGGATGGCGGCCAGCCAGCAGACGGTGGTGAGTGGGGTCAGCGGGTCGCCGCTGGTGGGGGCGGCGAGAATCGCGCACAGGAGCAGCGCTGTGGCGAGGCCGACGGGTATGGCGACCCGGAGCACCGCAGCGCGCAGGTCGTCGCGTCGGATCGCCAGGCAGAGCGACACCAGGTGCAGGAGACGCACCGCCACGTAGGACGTGACGACGATCAGGGGAGCGGGCAGCCCGCCGGGAACGTAGCTGAATGCCTGGGGTGTGGCGATGCTCAGCATCAGGGTGAGGGCCACCGCGGCGAGAACGACCAGGCGCAACGCGGTCCCCGCACGAGGGATCATCGTGGTGAGCCAGGTGTAGTTGACCCAGGACGCCCACAGCAGCGCCAGCACGGCCGTTCCCTGAAGCACTCCGACCAGCGACTGATGCCTTGTCATCAGCACTGTGACCTGGATGAACCCGTACACGAAGACCAGATCGAGAAAAAGCTCCTCCGGACTCGCGCCGACCTCCCGGCCCGCGATCGCCGCGACCACGGAGTGTAGTTGACGGTGACGGCGGCCCAGCAGCGTCACCTGCACGAGGACCACACCGACCAGGACGCCGGCGAGCACCGCGAGCGACCCCAGGGCCGTGAGGTGCCGGGTGACCGGGAGGAGAAGCGCGACGAGCACCAGCGCGAGGACGGGTCCTCGCCCGGCCCGGCGGACGGTGCGCCATTCGAACGCCACGAACCCGAGAAGGTACAGCGCGACGCCGCAGTACAGCGCCGAGTGGTAGGTGCCGGCCCAGTGTACGGCGGCTTCAGGCGGGGTGGCGCTCAGTGCCTTCTTGAGACCGAAGGCCATCAGGATGAGCCCGGCGATCATCGGTAGGTGCAACAGCGTGTAGGCGTCCCGTGCGAAGTGCGACCGCGCGTTGCTCGACGTGTGCTCCAGGGCGTGCTCGGCGTCGGGCGCGGCGATGTCGAAGTACACCCACCAGAGAAACGCCACGACCACGAGGCCGAGGCCGGAGCCGGCGAGCACCGACCAGGTGATCGGAGGGTCCCCGGAGAAGCCGCGGCTCGTGCCGATCGAGATGATCGTCTCGCCCAGCGCGATGAGCATGATCGTGTTGTGGCGCTCGGCCCAGTGCTTCGCCGACGTCAACTGCCACCGTTCCGTGCCCGTTGCCCGTAGGCCGAGGTAGTCAATGACGATCGCGACGGCGAACAGTGCGAGTTGGAGGTCTTCGGCCCGAGTGGTGTCCGGGAGCCGGTAGGGAAGCAGGGCCGCGCACAGCAGGACCGGGGCGCTGCCGGCCAATGGCAGCCAGGCACGCCGGACCGCGGTGGGCGAGCTGCCGAAGCCCCGCTCTGCCCGGGAGATGACCAGCAGCGACCCGGTCCGGGCGGCCAGGAAGCCGAGGGCGAAGACCAGGGGACCGAAGAGCCCGCCGGAACGGTCGACGAAGACCTTCGGGATGGTGATGGCGACGAGCAGGATCGCGGTCGCCGCCGCGAACACGGCGACGGGGAGGCGCCCGGAGTCGAGCCGGACCAGGTTCCCCACCCAGGCCCATCCGGCCCAGCTCCGCCACAGCAGCAGGACCATCACTCCGCCCTGGAGGAGGGCGCCAATGGTTGAGCCCTTCGCCATGACATCGGTGACGTTGATGAAGGCGTAGACGAAGACCAGATCGAGGAACAGTTCCGGGAGGGTCACGCCACCGTGTTTGGCGCCCTGAGCCTGGACCGAGCCGGTCGTCCCGGATGTGGTCGCATCCCCGTCGCTGCCCACCCGCCCACTGTTCCAGCCCTTCTCGGCGAGGACAGGCGAATCGACGATGAACGGTCTCAGGATGCGGACGGCCGCTCGGCAGTGCGGCGGGGATGCCGTCGACGCACAGGGTGACCGGCCCCAGCAGGCCGAATCCGAGCGTCATAACCGCGAACCCCCACGACCCCTCGATCGTTGTCCGCCTACGGACGTGGTGAGCCTAGACGTTCGGTCAAGGTAGCGACCGCCCGACAGTAGCGACCGCCCGCCGACCGGCTCCGGGCGCGGTCGGCGGGCGGTGCGGTGCCGCCGGGTCGGCTGTCAGTAGTTGACGTAGGCGGCGACGGCGAGGTGATCCGAGTACGCGCCGCCGGTCAGCGACGTGTCGATGGTGCCGGCGTTGTTGAAGCCGTTTCCGCTCTTGACCAGCAGGAAGTCGATCCGTCGGCTGCCGTTGGTGTCGTACGCCGAGGAGCAGTTGCGGCTGCCGCACTTCTCGGCGATCGGGTCGCGGTACCCGTAGGTCCTGGCGTCGTTCCACCAGCCTGCGGCGTCGGGTTCGGCGTTGGCATCGCCCGCGACGATCTTCAGGTCGCCGCCGAGCCGGCCCATCGCCTCGTCGGACTCCTTGATGTTCTCGTCCGCGCACTTGGGGCCGTGCCAGGTGTTTGTCGGCCAGTGGATCGAGGCCACCGAGACGTCCTGGCCGGCCACCCGGTCGTGCAGGCGGACGGCAATGTTGTGGACGCGGTCCTGGCTGCTCCTGGTGGGCTCCAGGTTCTGGCACCCGCCGGTGCCCGCGTCGTAGTTCTCGGGCGCGTCCGAGCGCCAACGGGTGGCGGCCTCGTAGGTGAACCGGTCCGAGCGGTAGATCACCGCGTTGGTCTGCTGGTTCTTCATCTTGCCGCAGGTGCTGGTGTAGCCCATCGATCCCGGGCTCGCGATCGCGATCTGGCCGGCGTACGTGCCGGGCAGCTCGTCGGAGAGCCGCTGCGTCAGCGCGTTGAGCTGTGTCTGGTTCGAGACCTGCTGCACAGTGAAGATGTCGGGGCTCAGTGGCCGCCCCTTGATGTAGGTGATGAGCCGGTCCCAGATCTTGCCGTCGGCGCAGGAGCTGGGCAGCCAGTTCTCGATGTTGTTGTTGTAGACCACCAGGAAGGCGGGGGACGTGTTGACGGCGGCCGAGGCGGCGGTGGCGCTGACGGCCCCGACCGCGGCGGTCGTGAGGGCCGTGGTCAGCACGGCCACGACGCCACGCAGGATGCGGCTGCTACGCATGGGCAATTTCCTCCGGAATTGTAGGCATCAATAGGAGAGAAGAGGGCGGCACTGGTCGCGAATCGCTCCGGTCCGTAGTCAGAGCGTTCGCTGGTATTCCTCCCAGGTCCGCTTGGGGCTGACCGCCGGGCCGTCGTCCGCGCCACGGTTGGCCAGGCCGTTGCGGCCGAGGTAGTAGTCGCCGGCCTGGTTCTGCGCACCCGTCGACTGGTCGGTGTCGGCGAGCGCGACGGCGTGGACGTGATAGCCCCAGTCACCCTGGTCCGGAGTGCGCAGCCAGGCGGCGAAACCCACCGTGCGCAGCCGGCGCAGCGCGTCCGTCCGGGTGGCCGAGGAGAGCCCGCTGACCGACAGGTCGAGGGCGCCCCCGCCGTCGTGCGTGCCAGCGGACGTGCCCACTCCGGTGTTGTACGAGCCCTGCGTGATGCCGAGCTGACGGCCGAGGAGGCGTTCGGCCTCGAACAGCATCGATCTGGTCCGGGTGTTGACCAGCACGCCTCGCAACGTCACCACGCTGCCGGGTGAGATCGCCCTGACCACCGTGTAGCGCCCCTCACCGAGCAGCCGCAGCGACGTCGGGCCGGGCAGGCCGGTGGCGTCGAGGCCGGAGTAGCCGAGCGACCGTTGGTACGCCGCGTACGCCGCGATCGTGCTGGTGCCGAAGTGCCCGTCGACGTATGTGGCCGACAGCAGCCCTCTGGCCTGGAGGGCGCGCTCGACCTCGAGGACGCTGTCCCGGGCTCCCTCGGTGAGCGCGGTGCCGGCCCGGCGCGGGTCGATCTGTGCCGCCTTGATCAGCGCCTCCATGTCGACCTGAGGCAACGCGGCCACGGCCGGACGGGCCAGGGGCCCGGCGCTGGCCACTGCTGCGCCGGCGGCGAGGAGCAGGTTCCTTCTCGAGATCACATGCCCTCCGTGTGGGGTGGGGGATTGCCACAAACCATTCATTCAGGCGAATCCCATGTCGCCGTCGCTCGACTATCTGGGCGCGTGAAAACGAAGTCAAGACACTGGCCGCGGATGGGCGGAGAATGTACGCGGAATGTGCGCGGTCGCCGTTGGGACCACGGCCGGTGACGACGTCGAGCGGATCTCCGCCGACTCGTCCGGCGTGTCACGCACGAGGTTGTGTTTTCCGGGCCGGGCAAGGGTGATCCAGCCGGGGTCCGCGCTCCGCCTCCGGCAGGCCGCGGTGAACGGGGACTGGTCGGCCCGCCCGGCGGGCGGCACCGCAGCGCCTTGCGGGATCGTCTGTTCTGCCGTCGCGGGTTGCCTAGGCTCGGGAGGTGCCAACCCGCGCATTGGAGGAGATACTCGTGACCGCACCGGAGGAAGAGCAGGAGAAGAGCGCCAAGACCGATCAGGTGCTGTTCTCGCCCGACGGCGACCCGCACCACACGGTGGCGCAGGCCGGCCAGCCGGACGAGCACCTGCCCTCGCGTTACGTCGACGCCGACGGCGCCACGGAGGATGTCGGCACGGACGGGAAGCACCCCGACCCGCCGGCCTGAACCGGTCTGGATGACGGGTGGCCCGATCCGGTGACGGCAACCACGTAGGAGTTCACGAGCCGCGTGGAGTGAACATCTGCCTGCGGTCAGAAGAACGTCGCAGGCCGGGTGGCGAAACGGCATCGGCACCCGCCGGTGAGTCGCCGGAACGGCCTCGGCTCGGCGGTGGCCGCCGTCGACGTGTGCCCTGCCGATGGGCGCTGGTTTCGTCTGCGCCGCCGGAGGTCGCCAGCTGCGAAGCCGCCACCGCTCGTGCGGAAGCCTTCAGGACCTGCACGACGGCCCGACACCCGCGTGTCCGGGCGGAGCCTGCTCTGCCGGCGCCAGCGGCACGACGTCGGCGGTATCGGTCAGCCGCTCCACCAGCCGGCGGAAGCCCGGGCATCGAGTGAAATCCGCCACCTCGCAGTCCAAGGCATGCTCGATCAACGTCTTGGACGCCTCGATCTCCTCGATGCGCCGTTCCAGCTCAGCGTGCTGCTCGCGCAGCAGCATCCGGCGACGGGGCCGGTCGGGCGCGTCGAGCACCTCGCGCAGCTGTTCCAGGCTGAACCCGCCGGCCTTGCCTCGCACGATCACCGCGACCCGGGCGATGTGAGCCGTGGTGTAGCGACGCCGCCCGTTGATCCGTTCGGCCGGGGACAACAGGCCCATCGCTTCCCAGTGTCTGAGCACGTGCGTGGCCAGGCCGAATCGATCCGCGAGCTCACCGATGGACATGGATTCCGTAGCCGCACTTGACTTAATGTTGATATTAACTTGCAGAGTTTGGCGGGCAGTCAAGGTAGCCATTCGAGGTTGCACTGCCTTCCCGGCTCAGGCGCGTGGGCCCGCGCCGTGCAGCAGGGTGTCGATGATGCGGACGGCGAGGGTGTCCGGATCGGCCTCGTCACCGTTGCTGTGCAGGGACTCCCCGAGCAGCGCGTAGTAGACCCGGCGTACCCAGTCGAGGTCGGCGGTCTCGTCGATGAGCTTGTCGTCCTGGGCCCGCTTCAGCACGGTGACGCAGCGGCGGTCGATGTCCTGGTGGAGGGCGGCGGCTTCGCTATCCGGTTCTGCCGGCAGCTCCAGGGCGAACGTCCAGGCACCCTTGACCTGGAGCACATTGACGGTGATCCGGTGCATCGCCACCAATGGCGGTGCGGTGTCCGGCCGGCCGTCTTCGATCGCTTGGGCGAGCTGGCGGGCTGCGGAGAGGGCCAGCGCGTCGATCAGCGCCTGCCGGTTGGCGAACCGCCGGTGGATCGTCGTGCGAGCTACGCCGGCGGCCGCGGCGATCCGCTCCAACGAGGCGCCGGGCTCGTCGGCGAGTATCTGCTCGGCGGCCTCCAGGATCGCGCGCACGCTGCGCTCCGCGTCCGCCCTCAACGATCGTCTCGCTGTCTCACCCATTGCGTCTCCCTCACGACCACTGTTCGCATGAACAATACATCACTGATGCAGTAGAACAACAAACCGCATCTGTAGTGTTGCGGTTCATGCGATTACTGGTACCGTCTGCTCTCAGTTGAGAACGCCTAGAGGGAGAAACTGATGCCCAGCACTGCCCTGATCACCGGAGCGTCGTCCGGCCTCGGCGCGGAGTTCGCCACGCAGCTCGCCGCCCAGGGGCGCGATGTGGTTCTGGTGGCGCGCTCCGGCGACCGGCTTGCCGCCCTCGCCGAGCGCCTGACCACCGCGCACGGCGTCCAGGCCCACGTGTTGGTCCAGAACCTCGCCGAACCGGACGCGGCCCGCCGCGTCGCCGATCGGCTGGCCGCCCAAGGAGTGGACGTCGACCTGCTGGTCAACAACGCCGGCTTCGGCACCTGCGGCCGCTTCGAACAGATATCGGCGGCTCGCGACCACGACCAGTTGATGGTCAACGTCGTCGCGCTCGTCGACCTCACCCATCACCTCGTCCCCGGCATGCTGGAGCGCGGCCACCGATCGGTCATCAACGTCGCGTCCAACGCCGCCTTCCAGCCGTCGCCGTACTTCGCCGTCTACAGCGCGGCCAAGACCTTCGTGCTGAACTTCGGCCTGGCCCTGCGCCAGGAATACCGGGGCCGCGGCATCCGGGTGCTCACCCTGTGCCCCGGCCCGGTCGAGACCGCGTTCTTCGAGACCATCGGCACCCGGCGGGCAGCCGTCACCGGCTCCATGACCACACCGGAACCGGTGGTTCGCGCCGCCCTGCGCGCACTGGAACGCGACCGCGGCTACGTCGCCCCCGGACTCGGCAACGCCCTCACCGCCCACCTGACACCGCGCCGCCCTCGAACCCTGGTCGCCGCCATCGCCGAACGCATCACCCGCAAGGTCCTGGCCACCACCGCAGGGCCGGAGCGCGCCGCATGAGATCCGCTGCCGTTCCCCTCGCCGCGGCCTCGGCGATGCTGCTCGTCGGCACCTCGGCTGCGGTCTCCGCCACCATCGCCGACTACCCGGTCTTCACCGGACAGGCCATGCGCTACGCGCTCGCCGCAGCGATCCTGCTCGCGGTGGTGCGTCACCGGCGCCCGCCCCGCGTCCGCCTGACCCCCCGCGACGCCCTGCTCCTGATCGCACTGGCGGGTACCGGCCTGGCCGGATTCAACCTCTTCCTTGTGGAAGCCACCCGGCATGCCGGCCCCGCCATGATCGGCACCGTGATCGGAGCCGTTCCCCTCGTCCTCGCCCTCGCCGGCCCCATGATGGAACGCCAGCGCCCGGCTGCCCGTACCGTCGGCGCCGCGCTCGTGGTTGCGCTCGGCGCGGCCGTCGCCGCCGGCCTCGGCTCGGGCAGCCTGCGCGGCCTGCTCCTGTCGCTGGGCGCGCTCGCCGGCGAGGTGGCCTTCTCCCTGCTCGCCGTTCCCCTGTTGCCCAAACTCGGCCCACTCCGGGTCGCCGCCTATCCGGCCGCCCTGTCCGTGCCCATGCTGCTCGCCGCAGGCCTTGCCCTGGACGGTACGGCCTCCCTGCGGCTGCCCACACCCGGCCAGGCGGCGGCCTTCGGCTACCTCGGCGCGATCGTCACCGCAGCCGCCTTCTTCCTCTGGTACGACGCGCTGCGCCACCTCGGCGCCGACCGCGCCGGCCTGTTCGCCGGTCTCGTCCCGGTAGGCGCACTGCTCACCACCGTCGGCCTCGGCATCGGCGAGGCAGGCCCGGCCGACATCGCCGGAGCCCTGCTCGTCGCCGCAGGCGTCGCCCTCGGCCTGCGGCAGCCCCGGCACGACAGCCGGGAACCACACCGGTCCCAGCGTGCCATCGGCAAGCAGACGACAGGTGGACAACCGCGACGCGCTCGCCCGCCACGGCAGGCGGATGCCGAACGACGGCCCGTCCCGGCGAGCTAGCCACACGAACCGACGTCGCTGCCGGGCCGGCCACCGATCCGCGGTACCGCATCTCGCCATCAATCGATATCCTTCTATAAATGTTCGTGCGAGGGAGCCCATCGGGACGGCATTCGCCGTTCCTCGGAAAGGAATGCGGATGAGAGGCATGTTGCGGCGAGGTGCGCGATACGCGGCGGTGGTGCTCGGCGTGTGGGCGCTCGGGGTGAGCATGCTGCCGGCGTCCGCGGCCGGGGCGGATCCGACCCGGCTGGTGGCTCCGGCGTCGGTCCGGGCGCCGGAGGCGGCACAGTTCTCCGCCGAGGGCGTCACCACTGTGGGTGAACTGCGCAC
Source organism: Micromonospora sp. RV43 (assembly GCF_001029515.1). Lineage (NCBI taxonomy): Bacteria > Bacillati > Actinomycetota > Actinomycetes > Micromonosporales > Micromonosporaceae > Micromonospora > Micromonospora sp. RV43. The sequence goes on from NZ_LEKG01000004.1 coordinate 93,322, forward strand.
ACTCGACACCGCCCGCACCGCCGACCGGCCGGGTGCGCGTCAGCTCATCCGGCATCCCGGCGCCGCGTACGTCAAGGTCCACTTCAGCGCCCTGCGGCTGAACGATGGGGACTATGTCACGGTGTCCAGCCCGGATGGCCGGGAGACCTACCGGTACGACCGGAGCCTCGACCGGGCGACCGGCTCGGACTACACCACCGACGGCGGGCCGGGCTTCTGGGCGATGTCCGTGACAGGGGACACCGCCGTGGTGACGCTGCACAGCGCGCGGCCCGCTCGCGCGGTTGTCGACATCGACCGGTTCTGGCGAGGGTACGACCAGGCCGAGATCGCCCAGCACAACTTCTCGACCACGTCGGTCTGTAGCACCGACGCCCGCCGGGACGTGGTCTGCTACCAGAGCACCCACCCCACCGAGTACGCCCGTGGGCGGGCGGTGGCACGGTTGCTCATCGGTGGCGGCGGACTGTGCACCACCTGGCGAGTCGGGAACACCAACCGGATGCTGACCAACAAGCACTGCTTCTCGACCCAGTCCGCGGTCAGCGCCAGCGAGGCGCAGTTCAACTACCAGTGCGCCACCTGTGGTGGCAGCAACCCCGGCCCGGGCACGAAGGTGAGCGGTGCGACCCTCTACCGGGTGAGCAGCGGTGGCTCGGGTGAATTGGACTACGCGCTCTACTCGGTGAACAATTTCGCCGCGATCCAGGGGTTCGGCACGCTCTACCTGAGGACGACCGCGACCAGCACCGGTACGCGGATGTACGTGCCCGGGCACGGTGATGGCAGCCCGAAGCGGCTGTCGATCTACGAGGACACGCAGAACGGCGGCGTCTGCACGGTGCGCAACGCGAACTACAACGCCTGGAACATCAGTTACAGCTGCGATACCTCGGGCGGCAACTCGGGCTCCCCGGTACTCGACGCCAACCACCGCGTCATCGCCCTGCACCACCTCGGTGGGTGCCCGTCCAACCAGGGGGCGAAGGCACACCTGATCTACAACGAGATCGCCGGCCTGATCGACAACGGCTGACGGGCGCTTACCGGTGGCTCGCCGACCGCACCCTGCGGGCGGGCCACCGGCACGTCGCGGTCGCCGCGCCTGTCGCATCGTACGTGCCGGCCGGCCCGAAAACGTTTCGAAAACATGCACGGACGTCATTATCCGCTTCCTAGACTGCCCAGCAGGCGCGGTCCGTTCGGACCCGTGACAGTTCGGGAAGGGGCTGCCGCGATGACGTCACCAACCGGGTCGACATTCGGATCGGGCATGGCTCGACGGATGATTCTGCTGGGGGCGCTCGTGCTGTGTGCCCCCGTGGCGGTGGCAGTGGGCGGGCCCAGTTCCGCAGCCGTCGCGAGCGGCGGGGCGGTGCCGGCGGGCGCGTCCGAGGCAGGGAGCGCCCCGGCTCCGGGCCCTCCGACCGCGAGCATGCCGGGTGCCGCCGCCGGCGTGGTGGCGAACGCGGTGGTGCAGCGGCCGGTGCCGCAGGCCGTCGTCAACCGGTTCCGGCTCGACACGCGCTGGTACGCCAAGTACGTGGAGGGCCCGAGGGATCCGGTGACGGGATACTCCGTGCCCATCCTGGGTTCGGCGGCGATCGCGGATTCGACCCTGCTGAAGGCCGCACGCCAGGCGAGCACCATCGTGTCCTCGAATCCGCAGGCGGTCGCCGAGATGTACCGGCGGGACGTGCGGATCGTCATGATCGCGCGCAGTGAGCAGATCAGCTCCATCCCGGAGATCTTCCGGGACCACGGCACGTCGTGGGACGAACGGTACTGGGCCGGCATGGGCGGGCCGCTGACCGTCGGCACCGAGGCCAACCTGATCGACAACCAGGGTGCGGAGAACGTCTACATCCACGAGTTCGGGCACACCGTCGACGGATGGTCGCTGCGGTTCGTCGACCCGAGGTTCGGACCCGAACTCGACTCCGCCTACAACCGCGCCCGCTCCACCGGGCTCTGGAACAACACCTACGCGGGGAGCAACGTCGGCGAGTACTGGGCGGAGGGTGTGCAGTCCTACTTCGATCTCAACCGCGAGGGCCCGCCCGGCGGCGACGGCATGCACAACAACATCAACACCCGCGCCGAACTGTCCCGGTACGACACCGCGCTGTTCGCCCTGCTCGACCGCATCTACCGGGGGACCGCCCTGGAACCGGTCGATCCGACGCCACCCCCGGCCGCCGGTCAGATGATCATCGGCGCCGGTTCCAACCGTTGTGTCGACGTCTCCGGCGGCCGTTCGGACGACGGCGCGAAGATCCAGTTGTGGGACTGCCACGGTGGCCCCGAGGTGCGGTGGACGTGGCGCGGGCAGCAACTGGTCAACTCGCGCACCGGCAAGTGCCTGGACGTCACCGGCAACGGCACCGTCGAGGGCACCCGGGTCCAGCAGTGGACCTGCAACACCGCAGGCGGCCAGCAGTGGCAGTTCGTCAACGGCAATCTGCGCAACCCGCAGTCGGGCAAGTGTCTCGACGCGGACGCCTGGGGCACCGCCAACGGCATCCAGTTGATCATCTGGCACTGCGGCGTGGACCAGTCCAACCAGACCTGGCGCTTCCAGAACTAGCCGATCCGCAGCCGCGACCCTCCGGGTCGCGCACCGGGTGGCGATCGGCCCGTTGCTCCCACCCGCGCTCGATCCGGATCGACGGTTGACACGACGAGCGTCGATTGGTCAGTCTGGGCGAGCGCTCTCGTGCGCCGGGAGGTCAGCCGCCTCTCGACTCCAACGGGAACCGGACGATGCCATGAGACGACAGCGGATGCTCAGCACGCTCCTCGTCGCCGCTCTGCTCGCCGCAGCCGGCTTGTGGCAGGTGGGGTTCGTCGACTCGCCGGCCGAAGCCGCGCAGAGCATCCGTGCGGCGGATCCCAGCGTCATCCGGGTCGGCGGCACCTACATCTCCGCCCAGTCGGTCGGCGACGGCATCGCCGTTCGCCAAGCCTCGTCACCCGACCAGTTGGGCGGGGCGGCCCAGCGTCAGGTGTGGACGGACACGCGGGGCCGCGGCGGCGTCTGGGCACCGGAGATCGTCCTCGACGGTGGACGCTACTACATCTACTTCGCGCTGGGTGCGGGCAGCAGCCGCCGCACGTTCGTGATCAGCTCGACATCGCCGGACAGCGGGTACAGCGCCGAGCAGAAACTGGCCCTGCCGGACGACAAGTGGGCGATCGACGGGTCGTTGTTCACGTTCAACGGACAGCGCTGGTTCGTCTGGTCCGGATGGGCCGGTGACACCAACGTCGAGCAGAACATCTATCTCGCCAGGATGAGCAGCCCGACCACGCCGGTCGGGGCGCGCTACGTCATCTCCCAGCCGCGGGAGCCGTGGGAGCGGGTGGTCGGCAACCCGTTCATCAACGAGGGGCCGGAGCCGATCCGGGACCCGAACGGCCAGTTGCACATCGTCTACTCCGCCAACGGCAGTTGGAGCGACCAGTACTGTCTCGCGGACCTGCGACTGCGGGCCGGCGGCGACCCGACGTACGTGTGGGACTGGTACAAGTCCAACGGCTGCCTGTTCGGCTCGAACCGGTCCACCATGATGTCCGGCTGGGATCCGACCCTCTACGTCAACGGCCCCGGGCATCACACCTTCGTGCTGCTGCGTGGCGACATCGCCACCAGCCCGCCGGCCGGGCCGCGATTCCCGCTGATGTTCCACGCGGTGCCGAAGGGAACGCCCTACACCTGGAGCAACAGGTTCTGGTACACCGGCACGTTCTGCTGGTGGGGCAACACCACCTACCGGCGGGCCAACGTCCCCGGGCCGAACACCGACACCGGCTGGAGCCTGAAGTTCTTCGAGTAGCGGCCGGCGTCCCGCGTGTGTCCGGTCCACCCCCGTGCGCAGGGTCAGCCGGCGATCTGGTCGAGCAGTTGCAGCAGGTCATGCGCGGCCAGTTCGACGTCCTTGTGCCGCCACTCCGAGGCGCGGTGGACGCACGCGACGAGACCGGACCGGTGGACGCGGCGGAAGTCGCCGTAGACGAAGGCGTACCGGGCCTTCGTCTCCTCGTTCGCACCCTCGGTACGGCCGAGGAACCATTCGCCGTACTCGTGCCACGAGTGCTTGTCGAGGTAGCTGTTCTCGTCGGTGGCCCGGGGCTGGACGACGCCCCAGTCGCTGTCGAGGACGTACTGGCGCGCTTCGATGAGCCGCCGGGCGCGGACGACAGCCGCCTGATTCACCGAGTACGAGGCCATGCCCGGCAGTATTCCCCGGCGAACGATCCGCCATGCCTGCCGAGGTGGCCGCCGAGGTGGGCCGACGGCGGGACGCCGTCGGCCCACCTCGGACCGGCCCGGACGGGACGCCGTGTCACGCCTCGGATCAGCCGGTGCGCCACTTCTGGTTGGCGGTGCCGGCGCACTCCCAGAGTTGCAACCGGGCACCGTCGCTGCCGTTCCAGTCCTTGATGTCGACGCACTTGTTGGCCTGCGGGTTGACCAGGTCACCGGCGGCGGACAGCACGAACTGCTGGGCCGCGTTGCCGCTGCAGGTGGCGATCTGGATGACCGCCCCGTTGTCCCGGGAGCCCCAGGCGACATCCATGCACTTGTTGTTCTGCGTGCGCAGGCTGCCGCCGGTGAACGTCCACCCCTGCGCGGCCGTGCCGTTGCAGTTCCACGCCTGCAGCGGGACTCCGTCGGAGAAGTTCGAGTTCGGCACGTCGACGCACTTGTTGTTCCAGTTGCTGATGATCCGGGTGCCGGAGCCGCCCCCGCCGGTGGTGACCAGGCTGAGTCCGTAGACACCGAGGATCTCGTTGACCGGCTGGAACCACATGGTGCCGCCGGTGGTGCAGTTGCCGGATCCGCCGGAGGTGACTCCCTGGGCCTGGTCGCCGGAGAGCCAGGCGCCGCCGGAGTCGCCGCCCTCGGCGCAGGCGTTGCTGCGGCTGAGCCCGTAGACCGCGCCCTGCGCGTAGTTGACCGTCTCCTCCCGGCCCAGCAGTACGCCGCACCGCCAGCCGGTCGTGCGTCCCGACCGGCACACGGAACTGCCGATCACCGCGTCCCGGGACCCGGCGACGGGAGCATTGCCGCCGGCGTAGTTGTTCACCCAGGGCCGCGGCGTCCAGTCGGCGTTGGTGCGGACCCAGGCGTAGTCGTTGCCCGGGAACGACGAGCCGGCGAAGGTGCCCTGGGCTGCGTTATTGAAGCCGCGGGTGGGGCTGCCGGCGGCTCCGCAGTGCCCTGCGGTGACGAACCCGCCGACCACGGCGAAGCCGACGGAGCAGAGTACGTTGCCGTTGATGACGAACTGGTCGCCGCCGCGGATGTCGTACATCGGGCGCGGCGCGTCGGGCGCAGGCGCGTAGCGAACGAGCGCGTCGGCGAGGCCGGCGCCGCGCACGAACGCTCGGCCGGTGCGTTCCTGTCCCGGTGCCACCCGCACCACCACCTGGTTGGCGGCGACGTCCACGTACCAGCCGCGGACGGCGGCCCCGGGCGGTTGACCGGCGGCGCTCCGGTCCAGGGCGGTACGCGCCGATGTCAGGCTCGTGAGCGTCCGAGGGACGAGCCTGGGCCGGGCTCCCTCGGCCCGCACCGCGTCGGCCGCGGAGGCGTCGGTGACGGCGACCGTGAGCGGGCCGTCCGTCTCCAGCCACGAGCCGGCGTACCCGGTGCCGAGGCGCCCGCGCAGCCGTCGGTCGACCACCGCCGCGGCGGCCTCGGCCGCGAGGCGGGCGGTGAGTTGATCGTCGGTCAGGTGCAGGTCGCGGCGCATCGCGGCGGCCATGCCGAGCGGCAGGCCCGCCACGGCCGGCCGTGCTTCGGACTGGTGGGCGATGTGAGCCGCCGCGGGGACGGCCGGGACAGACAGGCCGAGCATCGCAGCGGTGAGCAGCGCAGTTGTCTTGATCATCGAACTCCTTCCGGTTGTTCGTGACGCACCGGAGGCGGCGCGGGAGAGCGCTCTCAGCCTGAAACCGTAAACAATCCTTGTCAATAGATTGAACTCGATTCATCCCCCAGTTGAGCGGCCGTCGCGCCCGTCTCGGCGGATCGACGGGACGAGAGCCGGTCACCACCCGGACGTCAGCGGAAGCTCCACGTCTGGTCGGACTGGCGGTTGCCGGAGTCCCATATGGCCGACCGGGGGTGCCGTCCACCGTGACGCACTGGTGCGGGCCGTCCTGGTCGTGTTTCCTAGGCGACATTGCGTCGTGGCGCCTGTGCGGGCACCGCTCGGAGCGGTGGTCATCTGCACCTAGACTGCGCCGATGGATGCTGAATTCGCGGCCAACGCCGCGGCCACCGCCGCGATTTTCGGGGTCTTCGGGATCGTCTGGTTCGGCTGGGCGCAGGAGGCACCGCCCAAGGCGTGGCGTCCGTGGCTCGGCATCGGTTCGGTGTTGTCTCTGGTCGCAGCGATCATCGGCGGCATCGTCACCGCACGCACCTGGGACAAGGGCAGTTCCGTGGACGAGAGGACGGGGCCGGTCTTCGGGGTGATCGTCCTGATCGAGGTGGTCCTCTGTGCCGTCGGCGCGATCTGGCTCCGGCGCGCCGGCCGCACCTCCCTGGTTCCGGTTTGGATCGCCCTGATCGTCGGCCTGCACTTCTTCCCCCTGGCGCCGCTTCTGGGGTATCCGGCCCTCGCGATCTGGGCCGCGCTCGTCACCCTGGTCGCGCTCGTCAGCGTCCCTGTCGCCCGACGGTGCGACTTCACCCCCAGCGCCGTCGTCGGTGCCGGCACGGGTGTGGCCCTCCTGGCCGGAGCGGCGACCGCACTGGTGCACGCGCTCACCTAGGTGTATTGCCGGAGTCGCTGGTGCCGCACAGCGCTGGGACGTGTCTGACCGACGGCGACACGGTGGGCGGTGCGCGACGCCGAGCTCCGCGCCGATGCGCCGGACGGATCGGCCGTCACGGCCGCAGGGACGGGCGCGCCGGCCGGCAACGGTGAGCCCGGGACGACTTGCGGCGGGTGCGGCTACGCCCGCACCGTCACGCCGGCTGGGCGGGTCACGCTTCGGCCACCGGTTTGTGCCCGCAGGCCAGCTCCCAGCCGCCGGGCAGCACGGCCACCCGGTCGAAGCCGACCTCCTTGAGCAGACTGGTGTAGAACTCCACCTCCCGCAGCCGACTGACGCAACTGTCGACCCCGATGAGGAAGTAGCTCCAGAAGAACTGCATCGCCAGGCGGTCTGGGGTGCGGAACTCCTCGCAGATCACCAGCAGCCCGCCCGGTTCGAGGGCCGCGTACGCCTTCTCGACCAGCCGGCGGGCGACGTCGTTCGGCCAGTCGTGCAGCACCCGGACGAATGCCATGGCGTCGTAGCCCGAGGGCAGCGGCTCGGCGAAGAAGTCGCCGCCGACGAAACCCAGCCTGTCGACATGCCCGGTGCGGGTCCGGGTCGCCTCCACCAGCGGAGCCACGGCCGGCAGGTTGTACACGTCGACCCGTAGCCCAGGCGCGTCGTCGAGGATGTGCGCGGCGAGCGTGCCGTCACCCCCGCCGATGTCCAGCAGACGGCGCCGGTCCGACCACAGCCGGCTGGCGTTGCGATGCATCGTCTCGATCACCGGACCGAGACCGACGGCCATGCTGCGCTCGAAGTCGGCGGTCTGTTCGTCGGTCTTCGGGGGCCAGGCGAAGTCGTCGTCGCTCATGCTCACCTCGCCGCGCAGGCTCTCGGCCAGCCGGCCGTGCAGCAACCGCCAGGGGTAACGGTCCCGGTCACGTTCGACAGCACCGGGGCCGACGACCGCCATGACGGCATCCCGGAGGCCGGGTACCGCACGGTACGTTGCCATCGCGATGTCGTCACCTGGCTCGCTGCGCTCAACGACACCGAGGCTTTCCAAGCAGTCGAGGAACTTGTAGAGCCGCAGGGGCCGCACGTCGAAGCGGGCGGCCAGCTCACCGAGGCTCGCCGGCCCGGGCTCCAAGGCGTCGAGCAGACCCGTGCCGAGCGCGGTCTCCAGCACGTCCATGGCCTTCGGCCCGTTGGCGAGCAGACTCATCAGCGCGCGTGGGGACAGCGTGACCTTCACCGTTTCAGCTCCTCTTCCAGGGCGTCCATGAACGTGTCGATCTCGTCGAGGGTGTTGTAGACGTGCGGGCCGACCCGCAGGTAGCCCCGCCAGCTGCAGACCATGTCGCGAGCGACCAACCGCCGCTTGACCGCCTCGCCGTCGGCGACGTCCAGGCACACGACGCCACCGCGCCGGTGCGGCTCGGTCGGGCTGACCACGTCGATGCCAGCCACCGCGGCCCGCTCCAGGATCCGTTGGGTGCAGGCGAGCGAGTGCCGTCGAATCGGGCCGGCACCTACCCCGGCCAGCAGATCCAGGCCGACCTGGGAGATCAACGAGGTCAGGGGGAACGGCGTCCCGCCGGCGAACCGTCGGGCCCCACCGGCCCAGCCTGTCGACGGCTGGAATGTGAAGGCCCGGTCACCGGCCTGCCAGCCGGTCGCCGCTGGCTCCAGCTGCGGCACCAGACCCGGGCGCACGTAGAGGAAGGCAGTGCCGACTCCGCAGAGCCACTTGTGCGCGCCGCCGAGAACCACGTCGACGCCGAGCGCCGTCACGTCCATGGGCATGACCCCTACGCTCTGGAAGGCATCAACGACCACCAGCGCGCCGACGTCGTGGGCGCGCCGCACCAGCCGGGGCAGGTCGACGGTGGCCCCCGAGGAGAAGCTGGCGTGCGGGATGCACACCAGCAGCGTGCGTTCGTCGATCCGTGCCTCGACGGCGTCCTCGTCGAACCGCGGGCCGCCCGAGCCGACCACGTCGAGCCGGGCGCCGTACCGACGGAACGCGTTCCAGATGAACGGCACCGTCGGATACTCCAGATCGGTGGTGACGATCCGGTTCCGCGGCGGACGATAGTCGAAACAGGACGCTACCCGGGCGAGCAGCGTGCTCAGGTTCGCGTCGGTGACCACGCTGCCCGGCGGTGCGCCGATGAACGCGGCGACGGAGTCGGCGTACCGGTCGAGGCCGGCGTGCCAGTCCTGCCAGACCTCGTCCCGCCAGTTCCGCAGCGTCCGCCAGTAGCCGGTGAGCACCTGTTCCGCGCCTCGCGGCACCGCGCCCGTCGAGTTGTTGTTCAGGTAGACGCCGGTGCTCAGCAGGGGGAACTCGGCGCGCAGTGCGGCGTGCGCGCTGGCGTCGAGGCACTCGGGCGTATCGAGGTCGGAGTTCCGGTGCGGTGGGCTCACTCAGGGCTGCCTCTGGTCGGCGCGATGGGGGACGGGTCGGGGCTCGCAGGCGACGGAGGTGAAGACCGGGATGGATCGGGCGGCGGCCAGATAGGGCGTGCCCTCCGTGTAGCCGGTGCCGGCCCGCGGGCCGAGCATCCGGGTCGCGAGCCGGTGGTGCGTGCGCCGCCACTGGAATACCGCGGCGGCGAACGACCGCATCTCCTCCTCGACCCGCCCGCCTTCGGGCGCGGCGAGCAGGCCGTCACGCACCGCCGCCCGGAACGCGTCGTCGATCGACGGCTGGCCGGCGTGCACCAGCTCGCGTACCTCCGGGACCTGGTGGTACGCGGCCGAGTCCAATCGCGACCCCTCGGGTGTGCGGCACAGCGACTCCATGAGCTTGTAGGAGCGGGACTGGATGGCGCTGGCCCCCGCGGTGTACTCCCGGAACGTCCGGAACGCCTCCGGCTGCATCGTCGCCAGCAGCGCGAACAGCGGCCCGGCGGCGGTGAGCTGCTGTCGGGCGTACGCCAGCCGTTCGGTCGCCCGCCCCGCCTGGCCGGCGGTCAGGGCGGCGATGGTGGCGCGCAGCTCCTCGGCGACCCCCGCGAAGAGGCATTCGTACGACTGGAGCACCCGGATGAACAGGTACTCGTCGTGCGACACATGGACCGGCAGCATGGTCAGCCGCAGGGCCAACTCGCCGGCGGGATCGGCGTCGGCGGCGACGGCCCGCAGCTCGTCCGGGGTCGCCACAGCTTCCCGGCCGGGGACCATCCCGGCGATGCCCAGCCGGGCGAGAGCGGGTGACACGGCCCGCACGCCGAGCCGGTAGCGCTTGGACACCACGTCCCGGCTCGGGCGCCGCTCGGGCAGCAGGTCGGTGGCACCGGAGGCGGCGGTCAACTCGAAGGCCAGCACGTCGGCGACCAGGCGAACGAGGAGCCGGTCCCGGTCCCGTCGCGCACCGAACGGGCCGGCGACGTCGTCCCCGCCGGGCAGCCGGAGCAGTCGCAGCGCAAGATAGCTGCGGTAGTCGTACCGGCCGTCCCACTTATCGAGTGCGACGTCGAGGAAGTCACCCAGCAGCCGGGCCTGCGGCTCCCGCGTGGTCGCCGGCACCGTCAGCTGCGTACGGGCCTGGTCGAGCAGAGCCAGCACTTCCTTTTCGACGAAGTGTTTACCGACCCGGTGAAACTCCGCCAGCACGGCGGAGTACGGAAAACGGCAGGTCTGACCGCCGCCGGACAGCCAACTCGTCAGTTCACGCACGAAACCGCACCTCGACATTTCGGTCGCTACGCAGGTGGGTGAGGAAAATTGACAATTACTGGTGAACGAGGATTGTCAACGTTGGTCGGCCTGTGATTCGTTAGCGGATCCGTCGGAGGGCTTCAGGCGGGCCCGCCACAGTGCAGGGAAGAACCGGTGCCCGACGAGCTTGGCGAGCATCGTCGCCTCGGCGCCGCCGGGATCGTGGCCCCCGACGCGCAGAGCGACCCGGTAGTGCCGCATACGCCACAGCGACACCCGCTCGTCCCACTCGATGAGCGCCTCGGCGAGCCGCTGGACGGGGTCGGCGGGATCCGGCCGACCCAGTGCGGCCGGTTCAATTCCTCGGACTTCGAGGTGCTCGGCGAACGCCCGGCCGAGCTGCCGGCTCATAGCGTGGACCTGCCGCCATCCGGGTGACTCGGCCCCGGATCCCTTACCCAGCGCCGGTTGCATGGCCTGGAAGTCGGCCGGGGACAGGTGCCGGAACATCTCCAGCTGGTCGGTGACCAGTCGGATCCCCAACGTCGCCCGGGTCAGCAGCGACTCGGTCACCGCCAGCTCGCCGACGCGCAGCCGGGTGACCGCCTCGGCCAACTCGGCGGCGATGAGCTTCAGCCACAACTCGGTGGACTGGTGCACCACCTGGAAGAGCAACTCGTCGCGGTGCATCATCTCGTCCGGCCGTCGTTGCAGGGCGAGCAGCGTGTTCAGTCGCATGTAGCGCGCATAGTCCGTGGCGCCGTCGCCGGGCAGCACAGGTGAGTGGTCCTGCTTCACGGAATCGGTTCCCTTCGGTCGACGTCGCTGCATCGGAAACCGATGGTGCGACCATGCGTGCAGCGGACATTATGCAACGGCAAACGACAATGTGCTATATCTCAACCCGATCGATCTGAGAGCGTAAAACCTCCTTTCCGCCCTTGGAAACGGTCAGGCTGGGCAGGGCGAGATTTGGCCGTACGTGTGCGGTGGGTCGGCAGGCCGTCCACCGATGCAGCCGGGGAATGGCTGCGATGTGGCCGGCCCGGGCGCGGGCGGGGTGGCGGCGCCCCTGCTGATCGGCCGCGAGGTGGACCTGCTCTGGCTGGGCCAGGTGCTCACCGGGCCTTCGGGCGCTGGTGCTCGTCGAGGTTAGTACGGCAGCCGCCGTTCGGGATCATGGCTGGAGTTCGAGGTTGAGGCGTCGGGTGTAGTGGGCTTGGCGGGCTCGGGCTTGATGCTGGCGCCGCCAGTCTGACCAGCGCAGACGGTGGGCGAGG